>JAESQU010000071.1 GCA_016764995.1 SAR324 cluster bacterium
AAAACACAGAACCATGTCCGAACTATTCGCGCACCTCGTGGGACGGAACTCAGCTGCCGTTCGTGGCTGACAGAAGCACCATACAGGATGATCCAAAATAATCTTGATCCGGAAGTGGCGGAAAATCCGGATGAATTAATTGTTTACGGCGGCCTCGGAAAAGCAGCACGAACCTGGAAGGATTTTGATATTATTCTCGAAACACTGAAAACACTCGGTGATGATGAAACGATGCTTGTGCAGTCCGGAAAAGCGGTTGGAGTTTTCCGTACTCATCCGGACGCACCGCGTGTTTTGATTGCCAACTCAAATTTGGTTCCGCACTGGGCAACGATGGATCATTTCAATGAACTGGACCGCAAAGGTTTGATGATGTACGGCCAAATGACTGCGGGGAGCTGGATTTACATTGCCTCGCAGGGAATCGTTCAAGGAACCTACGAAACCTTCGTCGAAGCCGGACGACAGCATTTCGGTGGGGATTTATCCGGACGTTGGTTTTTGACGGCCGGACTGGGCGGCATGGGTGGCGCACAGCCTCTGGCGGCCACAATGGCCGGTGCGTCATGCTTGGCAGTTGAATGCGATTCTACACGAATCAACTTCCGTTTGCGTACTAAATATCTGGATGAAAGGGCGGAAACTTTGGACGAAGCCCTGGAGATTCTGGATAGAGCAAAAATCGAAAAACGGCCTGTCTCTGTGGGACTTCTCGGCAATGCAGCAGAAGTGGTTCCGGAATTGGTGAAACGTGGAATCCGCCCGGATTTAGTCACAGACCAAACCTCGGCACATGATTTAGTACACGGATATTTGCCGCGCGGTTGGAGCGTTGAGAAATGGCGTTCCCTTCAAAAAAGCGATCCGAAAAAAATCGAAAAAGCCGCTCGTGCCTCGATTAAAATTCATGTAGAAGCAATGCTGGATTTTTGGGAACAAGGCATTCCGACTGTGGATTACGGAAATAACATTCGCCAATTTGCATTTGAAGAAGGTCTTAAAAATGCTTTTGATTTTCCCGGATTTGTTCCGGCATATATCCGGCCTTTGTTTTGCCGAGGCGTAGGACCGTTTCGTTGGGTAGCGCTTTCAGGTGATCCGGAAGACATTTACCGCACAGACGCAAAAGTCAAAGAACTGATTCCGGATGATCCGCACCTTCATAACTGGCTCGACATGGCGCAGGAACGCATTGCATTTCAAGGACTTCCGGCGCGAATTTGCTGGGTTGGTTTGGGCGACCGCCATCGCTTGGGTTTGGCTTTTAACGAAATGGTCGCCAGCGGTGAATTGAAAGCTCCGGTCGTTATCGGACGTGATCATTTGGATTCCGGATCCGTTGCCTCACCTAACCGTGAAACAGAAGCGATGCGGGACGGTTCGGACGCCGTTTCCGATTGGCCGTTGTTGAATGTCCTGCTCAACTGCGCGTCCGGAGCAACTTGGGTCAGCTTTCACCACGGCGGCGGAGTTGGCATCGGTTTCAGCCAGCACGCCGGATTGGTTATTTGCTGCGATGGAACACCGGAAGCGGCAAAACGAATTGAGCGTGTTTTATGGAATGATCCGGCCACAGGTGTGATGCGTCACGCTGACGCAGGATATGAAATCGCCCTGAACTGTGCTCAGGAAAAAGGTTTAAGGCTTCCGGGAATTTTGGAGAGATAAACCAAAAGAGTGCGGACTTTCCATTCCACAATTTCATCTCAAAACATTTTCTTTCTTTATAGTTGCCGTTTCAGTAATTTTCGAGGCTCAATCTGTTTTCGTAGCCCTTTAATTCGGCCCAAGATGGTCGTTTGAAAAACACGCCTTCCCCTCCTGAGTTTTTGGTGTCATCCGGTTTTCCGGTGCCATCGGAACTTCCATTATTTTGTGCCATGCCGCGTAAAAAAAGGTAGAGCACCCCGCCAAATTTTTCATTATATTTTTCCGCACTGTCCAGTTTGAACCAGTAAGACGTAGCAAGAGTGTAAATTTGAAGTTGCAATTCGTAGTGTTGCATGACTTCACTTGCCAATGTTTGCTGATCATAATTTTCCAGCAAATTACTTTTCCAGTCGAGCAAATATATTTTTGCTTCATGTTCAAACAAGAAGTCGATTGAACCGCGCAAAAATCCTTTTTCTACTTGCCAGCCTTCAACGTTGATTTTAGTTTGGCGGACAGGAATATCCGCACTCTTTTCTTGATTTGGAATTGGAAAGTAAAAATCAGCTTCGCGTAAATCTCGTTTACAATATGCCAATTGCAATTCCGGGGAGTCTGTTGTATTTCCAAGTTTGATCGGAGTTCTCAGAGTATTCCAGATTATTTCCGCAATACGAGGCACCGTTTCAGCGGAACGGCCGTAACGCTCATTACAAGATTTAAGCTGGCGACGTACTGCTGGACGAGACACCCAATCCTCAGGAGAGTTGCTTTCCTGCATAGTGGTGAAATCCGTATGTTCCAGTATCTCATGCAATAGATTTCCTGTTTGGGTACCTCCGGGAAGTGGATCCGTTTTTCTTTCCTCATGTTTCGCTGCTGCTTCAGCTTCATCATCTTCTCGACTTTGTCCCAATTCGGAATCTGACCGAGCTTCTACCGGCAATTGCTCTCTGTTTTCCCATCCCTTTTTTCCTGCTTCATGCTCGTCTTTTTTCTTTTTCATTCTGCTGAAGGAACTTACAACAAACCCTCTTTTTTTGTAACGAAGTTGGCTGAAAAATCGGTCTGGATTTTTTGTTTCAGCTAAACTTGTCGGAATTTCAGGAAGATCAGGATTCTTCCACAACCGTAATTTTTCCAGCTCTTTTGGATTGATTTCTTCCTGAGAATTTACGGCAGAAACTTCAACAATACTACTGCTGAAAGAAGAATTCTTGTCGTAAGTTAAAATTTGCTCTCTAATCTTTGTCAACTGCTCATTGAGGATTCCATAACCACCATCGACTTTGCAAATCCGCCTTCCTGAATTATCCTGCAAAAATCCCACGTATGGCAAATAGAGGCGTCCGCAGGCTCGTGTCATGGCGACGTAGAGCAACCGTTGCCGTTCCGCTTCGACTTGCCACTCGTGTTCCTCAGGAATTTTTGAATTCAGCAGATCAATTATCGGATTTTCCGCATCATCATGATAAAATTGAATTGCCCCTTTTATGCTGCCTGTAAGTCCTCCAAACAAAAACACAACAGGAAATTCCAAACCTTTTGCGGCATGCATTGTCATTAGCTGCACAGAGTTCCGCTCACTTTCCAGACGCAGCAAATTTTCATTTTCACCAGGATCTTCTTTGCCTTTAATGAAACGCCGTAAGAGTCGAATTAATTCCTGTAAATCAAGGTGCCTTTCCAGAACTTGCCTGTTAAGCACTTCAAACAAATGCACATAATTTGTTACACTTCTTTCGTCTCCGCCCAAAAGCAATTCACGCTCAACCAATTTTGTACGTTGCAGAAGATCATCAAAAAATCTCCGGAAACGCCTCGCTTCTGTCAACGTTTTCCATTCCTGAAGTTGATGTAAAAAATCTGCGTCCCAGGTCGATGCTTGTGTCAGTTCATGGATATTTACTCCAAAAAATCGCGTCAACAAAAGTTTTGCTGTTCGAGAATGATCAACAGGATGTGCCACGGCTTCCAGCAAATCCAGTATTTCCTGTGCTTCACGTCCGGCAAATAAACCCTTTTGTTTGTAAAACGCAAAGTCAATTCCATGCCGCCGCAAAGCCTTGCCTAATATTTCACCTTCATTACTTTTGCGGAACAGCACGCAAATATCTTGTTCCAGTAAAGGGCGTCCGCCTTCCTTATTCTGCCAACTCGGACGCTCAGTTTCAGGTGAACCTTTGCGCAGGAGTGATTTAATTTCCTGCGCAATTTCCTCGGCAAAACGTGCGGTCGCATTTCCTGCCTGATCGTCCAGAAACAAAGTCAGGAGCGCGTTTTGATTTGCCTTGGCAAGCTCATCATCCAGCACAGTTTGCGAAGCCTGCAAAAATGCTTCTTTGCCAAAATATTTCTGTCCCAGCAAAGAATCGAATTTGGACAAAATTTCCAAAGAAACTTTTGGGGTTTTCAGTTTTGAATTGGCAACAATTTTTTTGCCGGAAATTGTAAATTGAGGTAACAACTCCAGTAAATGAATGGCATTACGTCCTGGAATCGCATCGTTCAGTTTCAAATCCGGTTTTCCGCATCCAACTTGCTGATAGCTAATTCCACGCTTTTCCGGAAACCATGAATCTTCGCAAAAAATTTGATTCAGTCCAGACAGCATTTTTTCAGACGAGCGGAAATTTGTTTTCAGCGTAAACGGCGGACGAGCGGTTTTTTGCTCAAATGTTTTTCTGGCACGCAAATATGTAAAAATATCTGCGCCGCGGAAAGAATAAATAGCTTGTTTTGGATCACCAATCACGATTAGCCGATGCTCAGGGCTTTCCAGAAACAACTGCCGAAAAATGTTCCATTGCCGACGATCTGTATCCTGAAATTCATCTACAATTGCACAAACATATTTTTTACGAACCGCCTTTGTGAGCGGCGTTGTTACTGAATTATTTCCTTTTTGCGGAATTACTTGTTCTTCAACAATCCGCAATAAGTCGTCAAAATCAAATACACCTTGTTCCAATTTTGTTTGTGCGAGTTCATGGCGTACATCCACCAAAACCTGTTGTGTTACCCAGGCTTTCAGGATTAACTTTGCTCCACCGGAAAAATTGTGCTTCGATATTAATTTTTCGCAATCCGCTACTGCGTCAAGCCATTTCCGCTCTGCTTCCGGAAATTCTTTTTGACTAAGCCACTGCTCTCCGGTCTGCAATGTTTTTCTGCATTTTGGAGTCGTAATCGTGCTCAGTTCAATTTCAAATAAATCTGCAAGAATTTCCTGGCTGGATGCCCCTGAATGCGCCGCTCCCAAAGTTTCCAAAAGCCGCTCCAGGTAGCTCATAGTTTTTTTGCTCGAAGTTCCATTGAGTGCAGTTAAGTCAAAGGCACTGCGGAGCGGATGTTGTGTTAAATTTTGCTTACGCAATTTCAGGTCATGTGAAACCAGGACATTCCAGCATTCGGTTAGTTCTTGCAGAAAAACATCAAAGTCGGGCAAATTTGGGACAAATTCTCCATCTTTGTCCAGCAAATCCAAAATGTCTTTTTCCAGAGTTTCCAGTTTTCCTTCGCAGTGTTTGACATAGAGCGCAAAAAGTTGCGAAGCCGGAGTGTTTTTTGAAAGCAGTTCCTTTCGTAAATATCGCCTAAATACTTCCGGAAAAAGCAGTTTCGTGTCACATAATTGCTGTTCAAATAATTGCCGGTTTTCAAATGCAAATTCACGTAAAATCCGTTTGCAGAATCCGTGAATCGTGTAAACCGGTGCAGAATCAAAATCCAGCAATGACGCTTTTAACTGCTTTTTCCGGAAAGTGTCAATTTCCCAAAATGGAACTTCCGGAATAGTTTTGTACGAACTGTCATCTTTTTCGCAAGCATCCAACAAATCCCGGATTTTGGTACGTAAACGGAGCCGTAATTCGGAAGTAGCTTTTTCTGTAAAAGTCACCAGCAGAATGCTTTTGAGGGGAATTCCCTGTTCCAGCACCAACTCCATTACCAACTCAACAAGAGCAAAGGTTTTTCCAGTTCCGGCTGAAGCCTCTATCACCGCAAGTCTGTCAACTGACGCACTGAAAACCGGTTCAAGTTTGCTCTGTTCCGCCGGACTTTTCAGTTCAGACTTAAACAATTCTGATTGCTTTGGAATATAAACTGAGGAGGAATTATTTGTGTCAGACATTTCTTTTTTTGATTTGGAATAAGATTTTGTATTTTAATATATCAAAGCCGACATTACAACTCTTCCAAATTTTTACTGCTTGATAAAAACTTGTTCTTGTTCTGCTTTAGCCATAAGCTGGGTGCTTGTTTTTTCAGTAAATTTTTACATTTTGAAACTCATTTTTCATGTTTACAACAGGGCAGATAAATTCATTAACCGAGCATTTGCTGCAAGCGGTACTCGTAATTGATCAAAAGGGAGAGGTCGTTTATTGTAACGATTCTGCCGCACAATTTTGGCAAAAGGACACAGTTCGATTGCTTGGAAAACAAGGCAGCGCGTTGTTCCATCAGGATGACCTGATTCGGGAAAAAATTGAGGGTGTGCTTGAATCAGGTAAAATTTTCAGAATGGGAGCTTATGTTCTGCAAACACCGCCATTACAAGGGCGAGGCGCCGAAATTGTGATTGCACCGGTTCGCGACAAATACGGACGAGTAAAACACGCGGTTATCACAATGCTGGAAAGCACCAATCTGCAAGAATCTCAGGCCAGAGAACTGGAGGAACAGCTGGCCCGTTCGTTGGGAACATTGGCCGCGTCTTTGGCACATGAAATTCAAAATCCGCTCAGCGGCGTCAGAGGAATGCTCCAGTTGCTGGAACGTGATCTAAGCAAGACCAAGATTAAAAACACTTCTACCCGCATGATGCTGGCAGAACTGGACCGTGTAGAGCGTCTGTTGAAACAGTTGCTGCTTCATTCTCAGCCTATGCCTTTGGATTTAACTTCATTTGACGTGCATGAACTGCTGAACACGGTAATTCTTTTTGAACAAAACACCGTTTCTAACATCCGTTTTATCCGTAGTTTCGACACCTCTCTTCCGGAAATTCAGGCCGACCGTGACAAACTGCATCAAGTCTTTTTGAACCTGATTAGAAACGCGGTTGAGGCTTCTCCAGTCGATTCTGCTGTTACTGTTCGCACAAGATATTGCGGCAAATGGGAGCTTGCCGGAACCAATCTTAATCCGGAACTGAGTTACCTCCTGATTTCAGTGGAAGACGAAGGTTCTGGTGTGAGCCTGGAACAGCGTAATCAATTATTCAAGCCTCTTTTCACCACTAAAAATGAAGGACACGGCCTCGGATTATCTATCTCTCACAGACTGATTCAGGCTCATAAAGGATTATTGCGTTACAGCCCCGGGAATTCAGTCGGGGCGATTTTTCAAATATTTTTACCACATCAACAGTTGTAAGTTCCAGTTTAATAAATCGTTCATCCCTGTTATGATGAAACTGTAAAAAGTAAAAACGACACTCCTGTTTATCATTCCCGTGAAAGCTGGAATGACAACTAAATACGAGTGCATCAATTATTAAATAAAATGACAATTTATCGAAAAGGAAAGCAATGAGCACAAATGATCCAATTGTAATTGTCGGCATGGCCCGAACTCCGATGGGTGGTTTTCAAGGAGTTCTAAAAGACGTATCCGCCCCAGAATTAGGAAGTTTCGCCATTCGCGCTGCCATTGAGCGCAGCGGTGTTCCCGCCGAAGATGTTGATGAAGTTCTGATGGGATGTGTTCTGCCTGCAGGAATGGGGCAAGCTCCGGCACGTCAAGCTTCTATCGGCGCTGGAATTCCTGTTTCCGCCGGTTGCACTACCGTAAACAAAATGTGTGGTTCCGGAATGAAAGCAACTATGCAGGCACATGATTCATTGGTTGCCAAAACTAATGAAGTAGTGGTTGCCGGCGGACTGGAGAGCATGTCAAACGCACCCTATATTTTGCCAAAAGCTCGTACCGGACAACGACTTGGACATGGCCAAATGATGGATCATATGTTTATTGACGGACTCGAAGATGCCTTTGACAAGGGAACCCTAATGGGCGTTTTCGCGGAACGAACCGCTAAAAAATACGAATTTAGCAGAGAGGCTCAGGATGAATTCGCGATCCGCTCATTAACACGTGCCAAAAAAGCAATTGAGGACGGAAGTTTCGATGCTGAAGTAACTCCGGTCACCTACAAAAATCGTCAGGGAGAAGTCACAGTTGAACAGGATGAACAACCATTGACCGCTAATTTGGACAAAATTCCAAAATTGCGTCCTGCCTTTGAAAAAGACGGCACAGTGACTGCGGCAAATTCTTCTTCGATTTCTGACGGCGCAGCTGCATTGGTGATGATGCGCGAATCAAGCGCAAAAATACGAGGCTTAAAACCGGTAGCGCGTTTCCTGGGGCAAAGCAGTTTTGCACAAGCTCCGGAATGGTTCACAACTGCTCCGGTCGGTGCAATTAAAAATTTACTTGAGACAGTCGGTTGGAATGCAGAGGACGTTGACCTTTTTGAAATCAATGAAGCTTTTGCGGTAGTCACAATGGCGGCCATGAAAGACCTCGATTTGCCTGCGGAAAAAGTGAATATACACGGTGGTGCTTGCGCGCTCGGACATCCGGTAGGGGCTTCCGGAACAAGAATTCTGGTGACGCTGATCTCCGCATTACAAAAATACGGAAAAACCCGTGGAATAGCCAGTCTTTGCATCGGCGGCGGAGAAGCTACCGCGATGGCAGTTGAAGTCTTAAACTGAGAAATTATTTTGTTGCAAAATATCTAGTTCAAGGCTAACATTAAATGATGCAAAAAATAGCACATGGGTCTGCAAACAGCTGAACAAACTGGAGATATTACGGTTCCGGCATAATTCAGATTGAGTTGTTTTTGGAAAAGCAACTGAGATTTTGCAAAGGTGCTTAAATCCCGGAGTAAATTATTTTAGACATTAGTGGCGGGCGTAGCTCAGTTGGTAGAGCTCTGGATTGTGATTCCAGTGGTCGAGGGTTCAAATCCCTTCGCTCGCCCCAGTTTTTTCTGCAGACAAATTTTCAAAATTTCCTACCTACATTTTCTGCTTGCGGGCGTAGTTCAACTGGATAGAGCGTCAGACTTCGAATCTGAATGTTGGGAGTTCGAGTCTCTCCGCCCGCACCAGCAATAGTAACAGATCACTTAAATTTCATTCCCTTCAAATTACTAAATTTCGCCACTTTTGTGCCATTGAGTTAAAATTTGGCTGCTACTTGTTGCCAACTAAGGTCTATGCGCAAGTCACTACTGTGACGTTGATGAATAACCGCTGTTAAGAGATTCATTCACCTTCAATCCATTTGCAGAGGTTTTGTTTCAACCGGATAAATCGTGCATCATCTATCCTTCCCAATTCTCCCAACAAAAGTTTTCCATCCAACACAGCCAGCCTGCTCACCCTGACAATGCTTGGTAGTTTTAAACCGGATTTAAGAAAATCATGATCTTCATAAGAAATTTTTTCGTCAATTCCCGGAAGATATTGATGCAACTGTGAAGAAATCATGCAAACAAGCCAATCATTGAATATCCCAGGCAATTTCCGTAAAACAAAGTGCAGGGCGTAGTTTGACTTCTTTCTGGTCAGTCTGTGGAAATTTAAACAGAACCACCTGTCCTGCTGAAATCATTGGAAGGTTTTATGAAGATCATTTTCCGAATAAGGAGAGTTCTCATCTTCCATGCCGCGCATTGCGGAAGTCAAAGAAAATTCAGACCACTGACTGTCTTCATCATTGTTCACCACAGGATTTAAATTTTCCATAAATTCGTATACTGCCTTCAGTTGCCTTTCCGGTAAAGTGTGAACTTTATTAATAATCATCTCAAAGAGATTCTTCATATCCTCTTTAGTTTCAGTATTTACAGATCCAGTTTAATGACACCTTTTTTTCATCATCCTGACATTTTAACAAAATCTACGTCTAACTTATACCACCAATCCACACGGTTCGCAAGGCTTCCGGAAAAAGCCACCAAACTTGATCAAAACTCCGTTTTTGGGCATTTTACTACGACATCATAATTGTCTTTTCTTTGTTGATGTAATTCCTTATTATCCGCAAATGAGTGGAATATCTTTAGAATGAAAAGAGGTGGGTCAGCCCCCGCTGGGAGGGCTAGGGTCGCTTGAAAGCGTTGCCTACGAAAAATCTATTTCATTGGTATGAAAAGCGTAATAGGCCTTAGTCG
>JAESQU010000072.1 GCA_016764995.1 SAR324 cluster bacterium
AGTAAAAAGAGGTCCAATGAAAACCGGTCCGAGAAATAAAAGGTTGGTTCAACGGAGTTCAATCAAGTGCTTTACTATTTCTTCGAGGTTTTTTACCTCATCTACTGCACCGCATTCCACTGCTTTACGCGGCATTCCGTAAACCACACACGACTCCTCGTTCTGGGCAATGGTCGTAGATCCTGCATCGTGCATTTCAGCGAGTCCCATCGCACCATCATCACCCATTCCAGTCAAAATAACCCCGACTGACTTTTTTCCAACAAGGTTTGCAACTGATCTGAAAAGCACATCGACTGAAGGACGGTGCCGGTTAACTAGTTCGCCACTGTTCATGGTAACGGTATATTCTTTACCAACCAGTTTTAGCATCATGTGCTGATCACCGGGTGAGATCAAGACTTTACCTCGTTCTACTTTTTCGCCTTCTTTAGCTTCTTGTACATTTAATCGGCATTCCGTGTTAAGGCTTTCCGCAAAAGACGCGGTGAATGCTTTTGGCATGTGCTGTACAATTACAATGCCGGGCATGTCAGCCGGTAAAGGTGAAAGCACTTCTCTTAGAGCAATGGTGCCTCCAGTAGATGCTCCTATGGCAATTATTGAATCCTGCCCTTTAATTCCAGAAGGTGCACTTACCGCGGCAAGAATAGCATCGGCACTAAACTTTTTTTGCGGGGTCATAAAACGCTGATGTGGCGTGATGACCCTGGCCTGTGCCGCAGCTTTCATTTTATCGCAAATCTGGATCGAAATTTCTTCAAGTGCCTCCCTGACTCCCAGTCTAGGTTTTTCGACTATATCAACTGCGCCAAGTTCTAAACTGCGTAATGCCTCTTTACTGCCCTGCGTAGTCAAGGCACTGACCATTACGACCGGCATCGGATTCGACTTCATCAGACGCTCAAGGAAAGTTAGACCGTCCATCCGGGGCATTTGCACATCAAGACTGATAACATCAGGTTTTGCTTTACCTAACATACGAAGTGCAATCAACGCATCCGGTGCAGCTCCAATAACTTCCAGTTCAGGATCTGATGAATAAATCTCCTTCAGTGTTTTTCTGACTACTGCAGAGTCATCAACAATAAGTACTTTGTAAGGAGGTGTTGGTTTCTCTTTCATTATTCACTCTTGTCTTCCAGTAATGTATCGAATTCCTCTTTTGAAAGCAGGTAGTCAATGTCCAGGAGAATTACCATTTCATCCTTGGTTTTAGCAACGCCTTTAATAAATTTGGTGTCAACATTCACTGCTAACTCAGTAGTATCCTGAATGTTTTCTTCCTTGACAAAAATAACATCTGACACTGAATCTACAGTAAGGCCAATGTTTTTATTTTCTACTTCAACAATTATAATCACGGAGAACTCATGCCTCTCTTCAACCGACATCTTAAATTTTTTGCGAAGGTCCATAACAGGAATCACAAGTCCTCGTAGATTAAACATTCCAATGATAAAATCCGGCATCCCGGGAATGCGCGTCAGACCTTCCGGAAAGCTGATAAGTTCCCGAACCTTAAGGATGTCCAGGCCGTATTTTTCCTCACCAAGTATGAAGGTGATCAATCTCGTACCTTCACTGTAGGAAATTTCCAGGCTCATATCTTCCAGATCTTCATCTGAAAGGTTTACGGAGCCAAGGTAATTTTTGCTTTGATTATTTTCCATTTCGTCCTTTGCTTTGGATTTCAATTAACAAGACTTGCAACATCCAAAATGAATGAAACTCTTCCATCGCCGAGAATGGTCGCTCCGGCAATTCCCGGGACTTGAATGAAGTTATCTTCCATACTCTTGATGACGACGGGTCCTTGATCGACAATTTCATCGACGAAGATGCACTGCTTACGGTTAGCATGCTGCACTACTACAACCAAGCCTTCAGTGGGTTCCTTAAACCGTGGTGTTATATTCAAGCGGTCATGCAGGCGTAACATGGGAATATATTCCCCACGGATTTCCACCAGTTCACCTTTGTTTTTAATTTTTTTAATTTGTTTTGGAACCGGCCTTAGCGACTCATTTACCGAAAGTAGAGGAATGGTAAAAACCTGATTACCTACGGCAATCATCATCCCTTCAATGATGGCAAGTGTAAGCGGTAATTTAAGTTTAGTACTGGTGCCTTTACCCAGCTCACTTGAAATTTCAATTGTTCCAAGCAATGCTTCAATGTCACGTTTGACGGTGTCCATCCCCACTCCGCGTCCGGAAACATCTGTTACTTCAGTAGTTGTCGTAAAACCCGGCAGAAAAAGCAAATTATAAATTTCATCTTCAGTAAGTTCATCTGTTTCATTTACAAATCCTTTCTTCACTGCAGAATCAAAAATTACTTTGGGATCAATACCTTTCCCGTCATCTTCTATTTCGACAATAACATAACCCTCCTGTTGTGATGCTTTAAGCGAGATGGTGCCTGTGGGATCCTTGCCTTGTTTTTCACGTGTTTCTGAATCTTCTATCCCATGATCCATTGAGTTGCGTACTAAATGCACCAAAGGTCCTTGGAGCTGTTCTGTGACTGTTTTATCTAATTCTGTATCTCCGCCTTCAATTTCCAACCTGATTTTCTTTTTGCTGCGGGTGGCATAATCACGAACCGTTCGTTTCATGTTATTTAAGATGCTGCCCACTGGAATCATGCGTACCTGTAAAATCTGATCCTGGAGTTCCTGCACTGACTTTTCGTTGTCTTCCACAAACTGTGAAAGCATCTCTCCTAGATTTACATCGATCTCCATGATCTTGTCACTTAAGCGGTGCAGGCGGGCTTGATTGATAACTGTTTCACCAACAAGGTTCTGCAAATTGTCAAGTTTGTCAATCGTGACACGAATTGACTGTGTGGTTTTGATCCCTGTATCTTTCTTTGCATCAGCCTTAGGAGGTGATGTTTTCTGTATTTCCGGAGCGGATACTGTTTTTTGTTGTTCTTCAGGTGAGTCAGGTTCTTGTGTTATTTCATTTTTAGAGTCTTCACCGACTTTTGCTTCTTGATCATCTGTTGCTGCCGCTTCTGCTTCTGGTTCTGGTTCTGATTTGGTTTCTACTTCCGATTCATCAACTTTGCTTTGTCCTTGCTCTTTGCTTTGTTCTTCGCTTTCTTGATCCCCATAAATTCCAAAAGAGGCAAGTCCCGGATCCCCCGGAGGAGATTCCGCTGCTTCAAAATTAACTTCATTTTTATCATCTTGAAAGAAAATCAGAATATTTTCAATTTCCTCTGCAGGATGGGTGGTTACCAGCTTCGCACTCCACCATAAATGTATTTCTTCAGGATCAAGATTCTTCAGGTCCGGAAGACGTCCTAAATGTGGAATCATGGCCAAATCTCCTAGCTCTGTTAAATCCTTTATTAACAGAATTGGATCTGAGCCTTTACGCAACATTTCTGAATCAAACTTCAGATGAAGCAGATAAGCGGTTTCTTCTCCTTCATCTTCATCATCCCACTGAACTTCTTCCTGTTCTTCTGACTTATCGCTTTCAATCTTTTTCTCTTCAGGTGCAGAACTTTGCTCAGGTTTTATCTTTTCATCCGGAGTTGATTCATTTTGCGAAACATCAGTTCCTTTTGTTTTTTCAACAGATTTTTTGGCAGCAGGTTTTGTTGCAGTCTTGCCGGCATTCTTTTCAAATTCTCTGAGTTGTTCAAGTGTTTCATTTATTAATTGTTGATCAACATCTCCACCTTCACGAATTTTGTCCAAAAAAGATCTGAATCCATCAATGGATCTTAGTAGTAGAGATGCCATTTCCGGAGTGCAGACAATTTCTCCGTTCCGTGCTTTGTCCAGAAGGTTTTCGAAATGATGGGCATATTCTGCTAATTCTGTCTCCATGACCATTCCTGCACCGCCTTTTATGGTGTGCATGTCACGAAAAATACGATCAATCAGCGAGCGTTTTTTTGGTTGTTCCTCGAGTAGAAGGACTCCTTCCTCCAAATCCTCGATTATCTCCTCGACCTCCTCAACAAACTCTTCCAAAGCTGGATTGTCCACTTTATCTCTACCTGTTTTGAATGATTAAGAATTATTTATTATTTTTGTTCATTTATTTCTGGTCAAAAACCTGCTGTCCCTTCCAGTCTTTTGGGGGAGGTGTTTTCTTAAAAGTTTTGCAGCGATCCAGGTATAATGCAGCCGCTCCGTCTTCAGGACAGTCTTTTAAGCAGGATTTGAATTTTGTCGTCGCTGCTGTCCATTTTTGATCCCGATAGTTTTTCAAGGCTTCTGCAAACTTTTCCCGACTGCCTAGTTTTTGTTCACGAATTGGTTCAGGATCACTATTGCAGACTTCAATTATGGTGACCAGTTCTTCTTTTCCCTTTACCTGAACCAGATCGAGTTCACGAAATTCCAGTGATTCTTCCTTTTTGATAAATTCATAAGTTGATTGAGAAATTAATATCTTACTTCTATAGAATTTAGTCAAACCCTCCAATCTTGCAGCAAGATTTACCGTGTCTCCTGTAACAGTTGATTCCATGCGTTCTTCAGAGCCAACTGTCCCAATAATAACGGGTCCACTGTGAATTCCAATGCCAATCCTTAATAGTTTATCATCTGTAAGTTCATTGTCTATATTGAATGAATCAATCTGTTGCTGCATTCCAATTGCAGCAACGACACTGTTTAGTGCATCTGCGGCATTGGGCTCATCCGGAATGCTGAACAATGCCATCACTGCGTCTCCGATGAATTTATCAACAAATCCTTTGTTTTCGGAAATTGGACCGGTCATCCGTTTGAAATAATCATTGAGAAAATCTACGAGTTCCTGTGGCGACATCTTCTCAGAAAGACTTGTAAATGATCTGATATCACAGAAAAGGATGCTAATAAAATCAGTATCCGCCTTTCCAAATTTTAAATGCTCCAGCCCATCTGGTGCGATGCGTTTAATAAATTCCTTGGGAACAAATTTTTCAAATACCGCTGTCAGTTTTGCCGCTGCTTCCGTTTCAGCAAGGCGCATTTTTGTTGTTTTCAACTCTTCAAATGCTTTTTGCTGCTGAATCAATGACAGTTCCAAATCCTTGTTGAGCCTTCGTGATTCATCCTCTGCCTGTTTGATTCTCACCATCACTTTGACACGAGCCGCCAGTTCATCAAAATCAAAAGGTTTTGGCAAGTAATCATCTGCTCCAAGTTTCGCCAGACCGAGCACCAGTTGACGAATGTCGCTCTGGGCGGTGAGAAAAAGAACGGGGATATTCTTCCAGTCATCATCCTTCTTTAGAATTCTGATGCATTCATCGCCACTCATATTTGGCATGTTCCGGTCTAAAACAATCACATCTGGAAGATCTTTTATTAAACAGTCTGAAAGCCAACGCAAGGCTTCTAAACCATCACCCTTCTCCACAATGGTGTAATTTTCTTCAGTTTGCTGTTCAAGTATTCTCCGGACTTGCCCCCGGATAGTCCTTGAATCGTCAACTGTCATAATTTTTGCGGACATATCAACCTAAGCTTTCTTTGAATTTTCCAGCATCGATTCCAATCCTGTTATCTTTAGTGCTTCCCTGACTGCTTCGGACTCCGATGTAATCCGGAAAGTTTTCCCTTTTTCCAGTGCGCTTTTACGGCAAACAGCCAGGAGTTGGATTCCAGCGGTGTCGATAGCTTCGACTCCAGACAAATCCAGTTGGATACTGCTGCGGTCCGAGTTGATGAGTTCAAGCAGGGACTTCTGCAATGGCTGTAGTTCTTGTATCAGGCAGCTGCCTTTCACTCTTAGTCCTGTACCTTCAAGTAAGATTTCCATGGTTCTTTTTTCTAAATGGTATCAGGTTTTACGATAGATGCTGATGGAATGTTTTTTCATTTTAGCTATTTCGTAACCTGATTCTGTAATTCCCAATACCAGCCAGCCACCTTCTTCAAGATGATCAACCAGTTTTCTGATTAAAAATTCCCGCCTTTCAGGTTGAAGATAATAGAGTACATTCCTGCAGAAAATCAATTGAAATTTAGTAGCAATTGGATATTCTGCTGACATAAGATTAAAATGACGAAACTGAATTAACTGCTGAATTTCAGTTTTTATCTGCGGATGAGTATTATTTTCTTCAGATTCCGTATAAAAATAACGTTTGCTTAAAGCGGCAGGGATCGGACTCAGTAGCTTCACAGCATAACAACCTTGAATAGCTGATTCAAGCACATCCGTATTGACATCCGAACCGAGGATCCGCAGTCCTCCATTAGCAATGAAACTCGCCCCGAAAAAATCATGTGCTTCCATAGCCAGCGTATAAGGTTCCTCACCGGTTGAACATCCTGCACTCCAAAAACGTAACTTGCATTGATTAAGTGATGACTGATTTTTCAACTCTGGAAAGATATTTTTTCGAAGAAAATCGAAATGCTGTATTTCTCTGTAGAATTCGCTTTTTGTTGTTGTAACAGCATTGTAGAGATACTGTCGTTCACTCCTGTTTTCTTCTCTTTGAATGAAGTCATAATAGTTTTGGAAAGTTTCCAACTGGTTTTTTTGCAGCCTTTTCTGTACCCGTGCATAGAGTAAGTATTTCTTGTCATCTCCCCATTTAAAGCCCAGTTCCTGCTGAACTAAATTTCGAAATAGATTAAATTCATCTTCTGTCGGTTCAAGAACCGACATTAACTTTGCTGTTTGTGTGTTATTTGGGCTTTTGGTCATTAGCATTGCAATCAGTGAGTCTAGATAGTTTTTAGTGAGTAAAGTATTTTTTCTGAAAGATGGTAT
>JAESQU010000073.1 GCA_016764995.1 SAR324 cluster bacterium
AATAAGATTGAATACAATGATAATGGTTTCTTACTCAACAATGATCTTGCGTTAGATGATTCCTATACGGAAGCATCGGACACCATCATGAGTCAGTTGCACATGGACTTTGAGCCGGAAAACCGGATCTAAAGCATTGCTTCTCAGCAAGTCTCCAAATATACGGGGCGGGTATACAAAATTATCCGTCCCTGCACCCCCCCTTTATAATCTACTTCGCATTTATCTTTCTCAGCATACTTTACAAAAGATATTCACTTGCGTATAGTTTCTGGAAGAGAGTCAAGAAATACGGCGCTTTTTCTATACGTGGCTGTGAGGAATTTTTCGTTCTAGGAAGCTAAAGTTTTGAAGGAATTCAAAATTTTTCCAACATTGGCACGAACCGAAGGAATGTCCAGGTTGTTATCATCAAAATATGGATGATCGTCTGCAACCTCTATTCGTTTCATAATTTTTTTAATGATTACACGCTCCTCGTCTTCAAACACACCATCAGATGCAGCCACTAATGCCATTAATTCAACCAGAGCGTGCTTTGCCTCAACTGATTGAATATGTTTTAACATTTCTTCCAGAGAAGTATTTTCTTTCATTTGTTTCTGTTCTTCCGGAGTAATTGCGGCAGCTTTGAAAACAGCAATCAGGATTTTCTTTTCAGCAGCATGCATTTCTCTTTCAGCATGGGCTAAAAAATTGACAACGGTTAGCACATTCACAAGTTCATCACGACTGATTGTCATAAATTTTCCGGCTTATAAAACACATTCAAACTGAAACAGGTTTCAGTTACGTAAAAAAAGAACTAATCATTTATAACGAAATTTGCACACAACGTAAAGGGAATTATTTCTTTCCGCTGATTACGGCAGGCAGCCATGGCACTTGATACACGATACCACCCTGAATGGAATACAGTTTCACGTTATGTGCGGGAACTGTTTAACTACTATTGTGCCAGATGCGGAGAAGATTGCAGGAAAACAAAAAGGGCTCAACTGTTGTTACAAGTTCATCATATTGATGAAAATCCCGCAAACAACGCACTGGAAAACTTGATTCCTCTCTGCGCCAGTTGCCATCTTAAAATAGAAAAGGAGGCACGCTTACATGCACCATACCATGAAAAACAAATGGAATTGTTTGAAAATCAAACTTACATGAGCCAGATGAAAGAGATGCGGGAGAGCGCCCTGGCAAAATATGGGTCAGGCAGCAAATCTTCTGTTTCAAAGATGGACGCGGAAACTTATGAAATTAGCGCCATCGAATGGGAAATCAACGAACCTTATTAGCAGTCAGCTTTTAAAATTGTGCCAATCTTCCATTTCAGACTCCTAAGCATAATCAGCGTCTTCTTCTCCCAAACCCCCCAAAGCCAAATCCACCTCGCCGGCGGCTGCTGCCGAAACTAAATTTTCTCCGTGGTACAACCCGTTTGCGTTGTGAAACAGCAGGTTTTCTTTGCGCTTTGCTACTGCCAAAACCTCCTCCGGAAGCACTACGATTGGATGCGCGAAATTTTGTACTTTTAATATTATTCAGCGATTTTTTTGAAGTAGAACGGAACTTGTTTGAGGATACACTTTTACCACCTGCTGTTTTTGCCGCGGAGTTTGCGGGTGAAGCTTTTCTCATTTTTGATGTGGACGCGCCCCGGCGATTTTGAATAGAACTTACTGTCCTTGGCCCGCCATAACCGTAACCATAACCATAACCACCACCCCAAATATATGGTGGGCGAAAGAGCATTGACATCATCATTGATGTCATAAACATACTCGACATGCTGTAGCCGCTTCCGTAATACGGTGAGTAAGGTGCTCCGGAAGATTGATACATTTGCGGATTTGGAGTGGACTGCATTGTCAGTTGATCTCCAGAACCACGTACCACAGAAGCGGTCATGATTTCGATAGATTTATTTTCGGCAATATCTTTCCATGCAGCCTGATCTGAACTTGAAGGCAACGTCCCAACTAGACTGGGATCCGGAATCAAAATTGAAAATACGAGAAAATCCGATTCGCCTTTTTCCGTCTGCGGGACAATCAAAACATGATCTGCCGTTCCGTCTTCATTTAAATCAATCGTGCTGATATCACGAACTTTATTTGAAATTTTGTTAACAAGAGTCGGCAAAAAATCCTTTTCAGAAACCTGCGCTTGTGATGTTTCTCTTAAGGCCTCTGACGTAATCGCAGGGATAAGTTTTGGATCAAGATGATTGGTAAGATCAATTCCAAGTTTTTCGATTGCTTCAGAATTAAGTTGATTACTGACTCCGATAGGAATGTTTTGTGAGGTATAGTTGTAGCGCGCGGAATCCTGGCTGGTATCTTCTCCAAAAAAAACCCAGTAAATTCCTAAAAACAAAATTGCTATGAGGATTCCCTGAGTTGAAAACAATTTTTCTCCGCCGTCATTCGGCTCATTTTCCTTTTTGCTCATAAACGGTTTTTTGCAAAAGTTGTAAGGTTAATTTTAAATTCAATAGTGACTAGCAACTCTACTTTAGTACAGTGAAGGCGCAAGTTAAAACGATTAAGGGTTTTAATCATAACGTTGTGGAAGCCAGTAAATTTTTTTCAACGGACATATCTTGAGTACTAATTTTGAGATAACAATAGCTGACCCATTGGGTGAAAAAAGTATTTCGATGTGAACGCCAGCGGTTGAGTGGTTCCTTAAAATCAAAATTTACGGGCGGAGGCACATCCGGGTTTCCGTGGTCTCGTTTAGCTTCATCTGCCAGTCTGGTGGCGTTGTATTCAGGATGCCCTGTATGTGCAATGAAACGGTCATCGGTAGTTGAAAAAATAGTATAACCGGCCTCAACACCGTAAGCCAGCAATTTTAGTCGACCTTTTTTTGCCGCTTCTTCCATGGCATCGTCTGGGATTCCGGCATGGCGACTTTGCGGACAGAAAAAGACGTCATCTAATTCGCCGACAATTGGATGGTCAGGGGCAAGATTTTTCAATTCAAAAACCCCGAACAGTTTTTGATCATAGTTAAATTTATTTACTCCTTCCAAATAAGCCATCGCAAATCCAGCCCAGCAGAGTCCAAGTGTACTCGGAATTGTTTGACGTGCATGGCGCAAGATTGCGCTAATTTCGTTCCAGTAATGGACATCTTCGAAACGAACAGTTTCGACCGGTGCTCCGGTTAAAATTAAGCCATCAAGCGGCTGCTCTCGATTAGCCTCATCATAGGTAACATAAATGTCATCTACATGCTTGGGTTCCCAGGTTTTGTAGTTATGAGATTCTAAACGAATCCAAACGGGCTCTAACTGCAAAACGGAAAGTCCTAGAGGATGGAGAATATTAAATTCATATTTTTCTCCAAGTGGCATTATATTGAGAATGCCAATCCGTAATGGGCGAATATCCTGACGCTCCGCTTGTGAGGGCGGAATCCAGCGAATACCATTTTTTTCTAAAATAGGAACGGCGTGATAATCAGGACGAACAATGAGTGTCATACGGTACTTACTAAAAAATTTGTACGGAACTAGTATTTTTAGTCACATGAAGAAGACAAGTTGTGTCTCTCCACAAGTAGAAAACAAGAATAAAAAATGACATTCTTAAAACAGATAAACTGGATAGACGAGAATCAATCAGGTGGGTCACTAAAAGATGAGGACCTGCACTTTACTCGAATCGAGTCGTATCGACTCCCTTCCGGAGTTTTCCGGACGGGCTGGCATTAGCACCTTAATGCTGAAAAAGGATGCTCGACACCTCAAAGGGCCAGATCCCTCAGTGTCATCTGGATACAAAGTTTCATCTAAATTATCACAATCAGAGTTAAAGTCAAACTTTTTCAATCACTTAATATGAATGTGGTGATTTCAAATTTCTGTGGGGCTCATCAACGCCTGTTTGAGAGACTGTTCAAAGTCGGATTTTACTAATTTTTCATGATCTTCAGGAGTAATATAAAAGGTGTCTATCACTTGATGTCCGATGGTTGTAATCACGGCTTGCTGAATTGGCACTCCGACTTGATCAAAAGCGCTGACTATTTTGTAATAAACCAGTGGCGCTTCTTCGGCTGTAATCTTAATCCGAAGATAGTTTTTGTCACGTCTAACAAAATCGGTTTTGTCACGAATACCACCCTTCCAAACCGGAAATTCGGCTGAAGACGCATTATTAGTTTCCTTGACCATGTAGCCTTTTTTGTCATCTTCGAGGTACTCCAACTGAAACTTTGTGTCATGATGAAATTTCTGTGGTTTTATTTTCAGCGCAGGCGGGGTATTTCTTCTGATGGAAGTTTCCAGTTCCCGTGGAAAAATCAAATTGTCCTCTGCCCTTTTCGAGACCTTGAGATAATAACAAAAGGCAACTTTACCACTCGCAAATTTGATTTGGTTTATCTTTGCCGATTCAATATTTAGATGCTTCAAATTTAAGGTGTAAGCGATTCTGCTGTGTATTTGAGGAAGGTCGTGGACATATATCAAAAGACCGTTAAGTCGCCCTCTTGCATTGGTGATGATGTTAACAATTGCGGGGCGCTCAAGTTTGTTGAAAATAGTAAGATTTTCGGCAACCATTCCTGGTGGAGAACTGAGCAGAAAACGATTTGGAAATGAAGCAAAAAACCAGTTGATCAATGGGCTGTAGACTTCAGTCAGCGCCACCAAAGTTTTGTTGCTGATAGATTGCCGGATGGTGCGGATAAATTTTTCTGTAGTTTGGTCTGTGCCCTGTTTATCAAGTGAACCCAATTTAAGGTCCCGCCACAAGACTTTTAATTCAGCTTCAGATTTTTCCAGCAGTGTCCGTTCCTTTTGATTTATACGCTCCAAGGGTTCCAGCAAAACAGATTCCAGATTTTCACGGAGACTCCTGTTTATCAAGAGATCAATGCGGGTGTCTGTTTCCAAATCATTCTTTTTGTTTTCAAGATATGAGAGGATGAAATCCATGGAATCCTCTTGCTTTTGAGAGGATCGCATTTCGGCAAAAACACGATATGTCTCTTCAAAAAATGTTCTCAATCCACGTGTTGAGTTGGCATTGCTGTCACTTACAGAAATATAATCTGAGATATTACAGAGGAATAGCAAAATCACATTGATCAGATTTCGGTCCGCAATTTCGAAAAACCGTTGTAGTGCTTGATCGAAATAGGCAGAAGTTCTACTGAGTAGAACAACTGTTGTGTGATGTACGATCAGCAGAGATACAAGTGTGAATAATTCCTGGTCTTCATAACCGATACGCTCCAGAGCTTTGACCGCAATCGAGGTGCCGGAAATCTCATGAACTGTGTTTGGATCAATTTTTCCCACATCGTGGAACAGGATGCCCCACTTGAGCGCTAAAATATGTTTTGGTTCCAAATATTGATATAATTCTTGATAATCCTTTTTAAGCCGATCCAGTTCTTTTTGGGTACGATCCAGTGCATTGAGCGTATGAATACAGACAGGATGTTGATGGTAAGCCAGATTCCGGAGTAAAAAGCGCATTTTATTTGTTTCCGGAATGAAACAACCCATCAAAGTCCTGGGTTGATTTTCCGCGTTGATCGGTTCACAAATTTCAAACATGATTCGCAGGGCACTTGCCGCAAAGGGCGTCAGCATAAGTTTCGTGAAATGTTCCGCAATTTGAGGTCGATGAATTTCAATTACATCGGGAGTCAGGATCCGGATCAAGTCAGCCATTTCATCCTTGAGATCAAAAGATAAATCATATTCAGATTGGCCCACATATTCAAAGAGCTCAAGTAATGCGGGAGGATCATTGAAAATCAGCGAAATCGGAACTTGCGGTAAACCTTCGAGCGCATTAACCTCAACAATTTGGCGCTTGCCAAGATGGACGACAACTTGGAAATTAGAGAAAGTCCGCACGATGGTGCGATCCAGCAGACGCTGCAAAATTGCCTGTGAGAGATATTGAATATGATCCACCATTTGCAGACGGTAGCGGTCAAAAACGTCTATACTCTGGAAACGCTTTTTCTTGAGCAGATACAGCCGCTCGGTGGCATCATTGATGATGTTAGGCTGAATATCATTTTCAGAGAGTCCACTTTCACGTGCTTCATCGTCAAGATGAAACTTTTTTGCTGTTGCGGAAAAGTTGCGTAAGTCATACAAGAATTCCAGTGCCTGACAAAGTTTGAAACCCTGACGCGGTGAAATAATTCGTTTTTGAATTAGCAGTGCCAACATATCTGCCGTTTGATTTGGAAATATACCAAAAGTTGCGGCCGCCAACCAAAGTGGAATTTGCAGCGAGCGTAAACCACCTTGATCTTCCTTGAGATTCATCTGGCTCAGTCCCGGAACCGCACGATCATGGTAGTCACGTATTTGACTCAGAACGAAAGTTTCGTAGGGTAGGATTTGAAAAAATCTGCGTTTTAAGGCATTTGCCATTTCATGACTGCCAAGCAAAACTCGGCTTTCCAAAATAGCCGGAATGGTATGGATGGCGCTGGGGTCTTTAAAACGGGATAAATCTTCGTTTAACTCAAAGTATTGGTGAGCCGTTTCTATTCCGGCTATCCGTAGTAAATGCTCAATATGAATAATGAATTGCCGGCAAATCTCAGCCTCTCCTGAACTGAGTTGTTGCGTGTCCAGACAATAACCAAGATCACGGTCGGAGGCGAAACTAAGTTCCGCGCGTCCGTAACCTCCCCTGGCAAAAATTACGAAATGATTGAGCAAATAATCCCGCTTTAGTTCGGCTTGCTGAGCCAAAGGCATTTGCTCTTCTAAATCCTGCAAACGTACTGTGAGACTTGCAATTTCATTTGTCAAATCAACTTCAATACTATTGTAATATTTGAGCAACTGTCTTTGTTCAGGATCTTCCGGATTTGATTCAATCTTCTCGATTCGTTTCCGGTTAAGTTCAAGTTTTTGCCGATTTTTTGGAAGCGATTTATTTTTGAATTGATATTCTTTTTTTAGTTCTTCATTGATTCTTTCTTTGAGAATTGGCAGATCGGCAAATGCATGTTCAAATGCAGTATGGATGATGCTGTCGAGAAGTCGCGTATTTTGGGCAAGTGTGTCAAAAGAGTTATTGGTAGTCAGACTTTTTTCTACAATTTTCTGGTATTGTTCTTCATAATATTCCGCAACAGTGGTTTCGAAAATTTTTTCTCGTGCAGCAAGGTATTCGTGAGTTTCGCTGACATCAATCCGCAAAGGCTGCCAAACTTTATCAAGACGTTTCAGTAAAGTTTTTTTGTGTTTCTCAATTTTTTCCGGATCTTCAGTAAAGATGAACGGAGAAAGAAAGGGATAATTTTCAATTGGCGAAAAAGTAGTATCCATAATCAAAAGCAATTTGCCGGTGACTGAAAAAGTTTACTACAGTACACCATTTTAATTTTATTTGTCATTAGTACACGAGTGCGAGGATTGCGGAGCTATCCAACAAAATATGAAGCTGAACTGTTGAATAAAACTGGCTGCAAAAAAACTTTCACTAAAGTTTCATAAAAGATTTTCTTGAGTTTTATGAGGAATTGAAATCCCCAAATGCTGATAAGCTCTCTCAGTCGCCATCCGTCCACGTGGAGTACGTTGCAAAAAACCCTTTACCAGCAGGAAAGGCTCATACACGTCTTCAATCGTGTCTTTTTCCTCAGAGACAGATGCGGCAAGAGTACTCAATCCAACAGGTCCGCCGCCAAATTTTTCGATGATTGCTTCCAGAATGAGACGGTCCATTTGATCAAGACCTTCCAGGTCAATTCTCATTTTCTCTAAACTCCGCACAACCAAAGGCAACGTTATCACTCCAGATGTCTCCATGTCAGCAAAATCACGACAACGTTTCAGTAAGCGGTTGGCGATTCTGGGCGTACCTCTTGCTCTGCGCGCCAGTTCCAAAGATGCTTCTTCCACAATTTCAATTCCAAGCAAAGATGCCGCGCGTAAGATAATTGTTTTCAGCTCTTCCGGATCATAAAAATTTAGCCTGAACTGAATCCCAAAACGTTCCCTCAACGGTGAAGTAAGTAGACCGGCACGTGTTGTCGCTCCAACCAGAGTAAAATGTGGTAAATCAATTTTAACGGTGCGCGCCCCGGGGCCTTCTCCGATAATGATATCGAGGGTAAAATCCTCCATTGCGCCATAGAGCACTTCTTCCACAACTCGATTTAAGCGGTGTATTTCGTCTATAAAAAAAATTGTTCCCGGCTCCAAGTTGGTGAGAATTGCCGCCAAATCACCTTGACGCTCAATAACAGGTCCGGAAGTCGCACGCAACGGGACCTCCATTTCACGTGAGAAAATATTTGCGAGTGTGGTTTTTCCCAATCCCGGAGGTCCGCTCAATAGTACATGATCCAGAGCATGGCCGCGTTTTTTTGCCGCTCCAATATAAACTACCAGATTTTCCTTAATTTCTTTTTGCCCAATATAGTCACGTAATCGTTCTGGACGCAGGGATTGATCGAATTTCTCTCCAAGTTGTTGTTCCGGAGCAACCATTCGTTCTTCAGCATTTTCCGGAAGATCAGGCGACTCTATGTCCACAGTTTGTTCTTGCATGGTTGTTCAAGAAGAGGAAGAGAGTTTTTCCGGAGTTTCCTTCGAGGCGACATCCGGACTGATACGCCATGTGTAGAGTGGCGAAAAAACATATAAAATAAGGTAAGCGAGTGCGGCATGGCCGAAATATGGTGTGAAGGCAAAACCGATAATAAGCAGGACGGTTAAGAATAAAAATTTTCGACTACGGCTCATCAAGCGTCCGATGTGCATATAACGAATAGGAAAACTTATCATCAAGATTCCGGCAATGATCATTAAGACAAAACAAAATTGTGCCCAGAAAACCAAATCCGGAGTATTTGTTTCAAGTGCTTTTCCAAGCATTATGAAAGGTGCTGCTGCTAACAGTGCCGCTCCTGGAACAGGGAGTCCCTTGAAAAATCCGGGAATACTGTTTTGATCCAAAACAAATAAAACCAAGCGTGTCACACCTAAGGCAACATACAGAATCGCAATCCATCCATAGGGCAGAACTTGAATCGATTCATCATTTACTTGAGACATCAGGATGTAAAAAATTACTGCGGGAGCAATGCAAAAACTGACTGTATCGGAAACGTCGTCGAGAACACCACCTAAAGTAATGTTGTATTTTCTTGGTTTTTCCGATGGTAGTGGAGTTGTGAGTCCCAGTTTTCTGGCAACGGCGCCATCTAATTTATCAAAAAAGCCTGCTCCAAGCAAAATCAAATAGGCCTCCTGAACGCGACCACGATAGGCAAAGAGAATGGCCAAAATTCCCATAAGAGCATTCATTACGGTCAGTGCGTTTGGAAAAACGGCTAAAATTCGTCTACGTAAAACCTCATCATTCAAACAAAGATCGTCAAGACAAGCTGTGCCGTACTTTCGGCAATAACCTGCAATTGAGCCAAAATTGATGATCAGCAACAGAATTTCCAAAAAGAAAAGCTGCTGAATCGGAATTGCTCCCAGCCAACTGATCCAGGAATAAAGGGAAGAATCGGGACCTCCGGGGACATAAAAAGCGTGAATGTAAAGCACAACTCCAATTGGCGCCGCAACCATTGTACGGAGTCGAGTGACTTCTGTCATTTCTTCTTCCTCGCCTTTCCTGAGCGAAAAATTTCGCATGAAGTGCGCGAAATTATCACGCATTAAAACTGTTACGCACAAAACTAATACAAACACGACGTGCAGCATCTCCAAATGAAAATTTGCGTTTTCCGCTAAGTACTGATAGCGCCACATCATGCCCACCGCAACCATTGGAAAAACCGTGGCGTACACGACTTTGTCCATGATCCGGTCGGCTAAATGGGCTAGTTTTGCCTGTGGTCGAAAACGTGCCGCAAACCAGCCGTCGATTAAATCGAGAATCATTGCGGTAAGCAGAAAAATTACTCCGCTATAGTAAACAAATGGATTGCGGTCAAGCATCACGCTAATAGCGCAGAACATTCCGGCAAACACCATCGGCGGACGTCCGTATACGAGCAGGGCTGCAAAATTTGTTGAGATAAATTTTGGTCTGGACATATTTGTTTATAAGTTTAAAAAAACTTTTTCTGCCATGATCCCACTTTTCGGTTTCATTGGCTGAAACATTTATTTTAATACTCCTTTAAGCGATGTGCAACATTGAAGACATAAAGTAGAAGTGCCGCTCTGATATAAACTCCATTTCGCAGTTGCCGCCAGTACATTGCACGTGGATCTGCATCAACTTCCGGAGAAATTTCATGTCGTCTGGGCAAAGGGTGCAAAATAATAGCATCGGTTTTCATCCGGCTAACATTATTTGGAGTCAGACTAAAAAGAGAATAATCAATCAAATTTGACTCTCCGGAGCGATCATACTCATCCTGAATTCTTGTCATATAAATGCAGTCAACTTTAGAAATTACGCTGTCGAGGTCAGAAGTTTTGTGAATTTTAATTCCTTGTGAGCGTAAATATAATTCCAAATCCTCGGCAATCTGAAAGGAAGATGGTGCAACAAAATCCATTTCAACATCCTTG
This sequence comes from SAR324 cluster bacterium, assembly GCA_016764995.1. Taxonomy (GTDB): domain Bacteria; phylum SAR324; class SAR324; order SAR324; family NAC60-12; genus Arctic96AD-7. The sequence goes on from JAESQU010000073.1 coordinate 10,535, forward strand.
TATTGACTTAATAACATCACCGAAGAACGTACCGCGCGACCACGTAACAAATCTCCTACAAACGCATATCGTTTTTTGCGGATGCCTCCGGTTTTTTGAAATGATCTGTGGATGGTGTAAAGGTCAAGAAGAGCCTGGGTTGGATGCTGATCCTTACCACTTCCGCCATTTATGATGGGTACACTACGGCCTGTATTGTCGAGCAAATAGGCCATATATTCGCAAAATCCAGGCTTTGGATCACGCATGATAATCATGTCAAAATAGCTACTGAAAACCCTGACACCGTCTTCCTGACTCTCCCCTTTGTATTCTGATGATAAGGATGGATCACGGACTTCACCGGTGTCCATGCCAACCATCTGGCAGGCAGTCAGAAAAGAGAGGAAGGTTCTTGTGGAGGGCTGGGTGAAATAGAGCATTGCTTTTTTGTGACTCAACAACGATTTCAAGAATTCAATTCCGTTTGGTTTGCGGGTCATTACTTTTACATGATCCGCAATGTCAAATAATTCTTCCATCAAGCTTATTGAAAATTGATGAGATAGCATCACATGCTGAAGACGTCCATCATTTTCATAATGACACATGCGTTCTTCCACGGTCTGTGAGAAATACTCTTTGTAGGTCTTGAGTGAAGTTTTCATGTATGCGGAATTGCTATAATGTTTTTTGAATTAAACAGTATTAGCCTAAAATTCTATTCAGTAACAGTCCAGCGCGAAATTGTTTACAACTTTATTAGTGATGTAATAAAACTAGAACTTTTTGGGGAATTATTTGAACTATCCAAAGTGGGAGGGGAGCAGAAAAGGATCACTGAAAAACAGGCGCCGTGTCCCAGGAAGGACACGGTAAAAACTAAAAATTACTTGATTTCCGCGCTTGCGCCGGCTTCTTCAAGTTTCTTTTTGACTTCTTCTGCTTCTTCTTTGGAGACACCTTCTTTAATTGCTTTAGGAGCAGCCTCAACGGCTTCCTTAGCCTCTTTAAGTCCCAATCCGGTGATTGTGCGGACTTCTTTAATGACGTTGATTTTCTTCTCACCAAAGCTGGTTAGAATTACGTCAAATTCTGTTTTTTCTTCTACAGCAGCTTCAGATTTTCCACCATCTGCAACAGGAGCTGCAACTGCGGCAGAGGCCGCACTGACACCGAATTTTTCTTCCATTTCTTTTACCAGCTCAGACATTTCCAATACGGACATGTTGGCGATAAAGTCAATTACTTGGTCTTTTGTGATATTTGCCATTTTATTTCTCAGACAAAGGTTAAAGTCATCTTCCTTAGTAGCGTGGGAAGAATGTGAATAAACCGGATTATTATTTGCTATCCCGGATTGCAGCCAAAGTGCGAACAAATTTCGCGGGAACTGCGTTTAGAGTACGAACAAATTGAGTTGCGGGAGCTTGCATCAAGAACAGCAGCTTAACAATTAGCTCTTCTCTTGAAGGCAATTTGGAAAGCGCTTCCACTTCACCCCTATTGAGGATGCTCGTTTTGTTTTCACCAATAAGGATTCCAGCAAGTATTTTTAAATTTTCTAGTTTTTGAGCAGCCTCAGACAATACTTTAGCCTGCTGAACCGCATCACCTTCACTATAAACAAGCGCACGAGTTTGTGTGAACTGATCCGCAAGTCCTGAAAATGGGGTGTCTTCCGCAGCGATACGTGCCAGCGAATTTTTGATTACTTTCATGGTTGATGAAACATCGTTCAATTGTTTACGAAGTTCTACTACCTGATTTGCTTCAATACCACGATAATCAACCAGTACGCCGGCAGACATACTGTTAAAGATTGTCCTAAGTTCACTGACTTGAGCTTCTTTTTGGCTTCGTTCCATGGAACCTTTCCGATTTGATTAAGTTAAAAAATTTAATTCTCCAGTGTTTTTTCAAAAGAGTGACAAGTCACGCTATTCCGTTGAAAAGGCTACAAGCTCTTTGCTGGAAAAACTGAAGATTTTGATAAAAAAATTGAATAAGACAGTGGAAGGAACACAACAGAAAATTTCTGTGTCACTTGCGGAAGAAGTGTCTCGGCAGGGCGAGAATTAAGCCGTTAGGCCCCTGCTGTCTTAGACAAAAAAACTAAATAGTTTTTAACGTTTAAGTTGTTTGCGGATCCACTTTAAGGCCGGGGCCCATTGTGGAACTCACACTAAAATTTCTCAGATAAATCCCTTTTGAAGAGGATGGTTTCATTCTCTTGACTGTATCAACCAAAGCACTCACATTTTCACAAATCTTATCTGTATCAAATGAAATTTTTCCAACAGATGCATGTAGATTGCCTTGTTTGTCGGCACGGAATTCAACTTGTCCTGCTTTGATATTTTTGATAATAGACTCAACCTCAAAAGTTACTGTACCGACTTTTGGGTTTGGCATCAATCCACGAGGACCGAGGATTTTTCCTATCCGTCCTACAACTGCCATCATATCAGGTGTTGCGACAACACGGTCAAATTCCAACCAGCCTTCCTGGATTTTTTTCGCATATTCCTCGCCACCTACATAATCAGCACCTGCATCTTGTGCGGCAATGGCTTTATCTGCCTTGGCAAAAACCAGCACACGAACTTCTTTGCCCAGACCATTTGGCATGGAACAGGTTCCACGTACCATTTGTTCAGCTTTACGTGTGTCAACTCCCAGTCTTAAGGCAACATCAACCGACTCATCAAATTTAGTTGCTTTGACTTCTTTAAGTATTTCTATGGCTTCTTTCAAAGGATATAGTTTCTCTGCGTCCACTTTTTCTTGAAACACCTTTGTTCTTTTACTTTGTTTGTTCATAATCCCTCAGTCAATACGCCCATGCTCCGGGCAGTTCCTGCCACAGACTTCATGGCAGATTCCAGGTTGTAACAATTCAAATCAGGCATCTTTTGTTTGGCAATTTCCTCGAGTTGGTTTTTGCTCAGAGTACCAACTTTTTCCGTGTTTGGTGTTGCTGAACCCTTATTCAAATTCAGTGCTTTTTTGATCAGAACCGGTACCGGAGGTGTCTTGGTAATAAAGGTGAATGAGCGGTCCTTGTAAACTGTAATGACCACCGGAATGATCGTGTCTTGTCCCTGAGTTTGCGCATTAAAGGCTTTGCAAAACTCCATGATATTCACACCATGTTGGCCTAATGCTGGACCAATCGGAGGAGATGGATTTGCTTTTCCTGCCGGAACTTGAAGTTTGATGAAAGAGGATATTTCCTTTGCCATGGTTTTTTTGTCTTATTCTACTACGTGTTTTACTTTTTCGAACTCAACCTCCACCGGAGTGGGGCGGCCAAAAATACTGACGAGTACCTTTAATTTTCTGCGTTCGAGATTTATTTCATCGATTATACCACTGAAATTTCCAAAAGAACCTTCGGTGATAGTCACCTTTTGTCCAAGTGAAAATTCATCTTCAGATGCCTTTTGTTGGAACCGTTCATTGACTTGGGAGCGGATTGTTTCCAGTTCGCTTTCATCCAAGGGCAGCGGATTTTTTTGTGTGCCGCCAATAAAGCCTGAAACTCGGTTGACATTCATCAAAAGATGCCACAATACCGGAGTAAGCTCCATGTGGATCAGCACATATCCCGGAAAATATTTTTGATTGACTTTGCGTTTTTTCCCATCCTTCGTACGGATCACATCTTCAGAAGGAATGAAAATTTCATTTACCAAATCTTCAAGGCCTTCAATCTTCAACTTTTCCTGAATCGTTTGTTCAACACGTCCTTCGTAACCGGAAAATGCTTGAAGAATATACCATTTTGCATTTGGATTTTTCGGTTTTTCGGGTACTTGAGGTTCGATATCTTCATCCGAATCTTGACCTTCATCCGTATTTACTTCAGCTGCGTCAGCGTCAACGTCTGGTGCATTATTTTGTGCGTCAGTTTCAGCACCTGTTACTTCCGGAGTAGTTTCTTCCTGCTCTTCCAAAGTGCTCTCTTCCACCTGCGTTGTCTCTTTTTGTTCTTCCAATACCTTTTCGGTTCCAGTTTGTTCTTCCACTATTTTATCCTGAAATGACCATCTGCATGATGTCTGAAAGTCCCAGATCGGCGATTCCCAAGTAGAGTGCCACAGCCAATGAAACTCCCACAACAATGGAGGTAGATTTTATCGTAGCTTCTCGTGTCGGCCACTGCACACGCTTAAACTCTGCAATGACATCTTTAAAAAACTGTTGAATGCGTCTAAACATAATCAGAATTTCGGATTGATATTAACATCCTTATAAATGTTTTTTATAATTTTTTAAGTCTTATCTTCCAGCCAAAACACAGTCTCAAAAATCTGGCAGGGCAGACAGGGGTCGAACCTGCGACCTTCGGTTTTGGAGACCGATGCTCTACCAACTGAGCTACTGCCCTATCCGGACGTAAAATCTAAATAGAATCGATTTACTTTGTCTCTTTGTGCAAAGTATGTTTTCGATCCCACCTACAGTATTTTCGTACTTCCATACGCTCTGTTTTCAATTTTTTGTTGCGGGAAGTAGTATAATTCCGGCGCTTGCATTCAGTGCATTCCAGGTGAATCGTGTCTCTCATGATTTCTTTGATACAAACAATTTTTAAAATATTTGGAGCCTGAGAGCAGGATTGAACTGCCGACCTCTTCCTTACCAAGGAAACGCTCTACCACTGAGCTACCCGGGCCCAATAACTTAATGTGGTGGGGAGAGAAGGAGTCGAACCTTCGAAGGCGTTGCCGTCAGATTTACAGTCTGA
>JAESQU010000004.1 GCA_016764995.1 SAR324 cluster bacterium
ATGGGCATTAAAAACCGTCCATGCCAGAAAACATAGATGAACCAGCGTAACCCACCATGGAATCGGCGTCTCTCGTTCCTCCCACATGGCTTCAAATTCTTCGTGGCTCAATTGACCGGGTTTATGCGTGGGAACTTCAGGGGTGCCAAAGGCTGTACTTCCGTCCTTGGAAGCCCCTGAACCCATACTGGCAAATTGTTTGCGGAAGACCATGAAGTAAAGCAGGTTTGAAATTAAAATTCCCAGTGCCGCTTTCCAACCGAAATTGGACGCCATAAATTCAATATTCCAATCCCAGGGTGCTGCAACCATCAGCACCGGTGGAGCAGCAAAATGAGTTAAGGTTCCACCAACAGAAATGTTGACAAAAAGCAGACCGATTGTGGCATAAGCAAATCCGGTGTTGGGTTTATGTTTGTAGAATTGGTTGGCCAGTAAAATGGCAGCGATCGTAATTGCGGCAGGCTCCGTAATAAATGAACCAAGCAAGGGAGCTATCATCAAAATCGAAAACCACCAGGCAGCAGTACTGTGTCCTCCCAAACCTGCGGCAAGACCAAGTAACTGTTCCGCAATTTTGACCACGGGTCTTGTGGACGCAATGGCCATGATGACTACAACAAACAACGGCTCCACATATTCACGGTCATAAACGATGTAATTCTTAAAAGTAGTCCAATCGAAAAAGCCGATGGTGACAAACAACAAGGCAATAACCCACATTCCAAAAACCACTTCAACTTCTCCAAGAAAGTGAAAAAGTTCTGCTTTGAACGGAATATCGTGTTTTATTTCTTCATCCGAGGCTCCGGCTGCTTTCATGCGTTCGTCATGTTCTTCATGAATCTGATGCGCTTTTGCCGTCAGTTTGTTGGCCATAAAAGTATGAAGGATGGCAATCAGAAAAATCAGCGAGACTACTAAATTGAACGGATTTGCACTCAGTCGATGGAAAAGAATACTGCCAATACTAGCTCCTTCTGGATCACGATAGTTCTCAACACCGTGAATCTTATCACAGCCTTTCTCCATAAACTGTGGCGATTCGAAATCTTCGGAGTAGCAGCTAAGTGGGACAGGGAAAGGAGCACGCTCATTTTGCCCTCCTCCAACAGAGGAGTAGATGCTTGTACTGATTAAGCCCAAAATTCCGAGCGTTAAAAACCATTTTGCATATCGATACATAAATTACCTCTGTGAAGGGTTAACAATTATCTCACTTGATGCTGAAGAATTATCACCTTTAGATTGAAACAAATAGGCTGAATATCGAATAAATGCAGAATCTGTTCCGAAATTCGCGGGAAATATTCCAATTTCAGTCAGAAACTACTGTTGCTTTGCTTCCTGTCATTTGAGGATCGTTAACTTCCTGCGGCACACCCATAAAGACCAGCCCCAAAATGATGGTAGGAATGAGAGCTCCCAACGCCAGCTTTAAAGGACTTACTCCTCCAGGAAAAAACTTGGACAAAATCGATTGACCCGCAGGATTTGGTGCATTGGCAATCACCGTTAAACCGCCTCCAGTAACGGCTCCGGCGACCACTGCATATTTGGCTGAAATGCTAAAATCCGGAACTAAAGTGCTCAAGAAGGTGATTGCCGCATTGTCATTGAAGGCGGTCAAAACTGTTGCCATCAACATCAAAGGGACATCACCCAGGGATCCTAATACCGGAGCTATCCACCAGGCTTGCATTCCTCCATGCGTAACTAATCCTGCCAGAAAAAAACCAACTAGCAAAGGTGATTTCAAGCTGACATGGCTTTGGTGTGCTTTTGTTGCAACAGCAAAACCGAGGAAGAACAAAAATCCTCCAATGAAAAGCGGCGGATAATGGGCGTTTAAAACAGTCCAGGCCATGAAGAGAAGGTGAACAAAAGTAATCCAAATCGGCACCGAATCTTCCTGTTGTCCTATGGTTTTTTCTTCAGAAACGTCCGCAACGGAAGTAGAAGCAAGCTGTGCAAGCTCGCTCTTAAAGATCATGAAATAAAGAGCGTTTGAAATGATAATTCCCACAAATGCTTTCCAGCCAAAATTAAGGGCCATGAAGGAAAGTGTCCAGCCCCACGGTGCAGCTACCATCAAAACCGGTGGAGCGGCAAAATGGGTAAATGTTCCTCCAACAGACACATTGACAAAGAGGATTCCGATGGTAGCATATGCAAGTTTGCCGGAAGGTTTGAGACGATAGAACTGTTCCGCCAGCAGCATTGCTCCAATGGTCATTGCGGCAGGCTCCGTGATAAAGGAACCCAACAATGGAGCTATCGTAAGAATTGAAAGCCACCAAGCGCCAGGAGAGTGTTTCCCAAGGGAAGCAAATTTACCCATGATTTGTTTGGCCAGCCGCATTATCGGGCGTGTAGAGGCAAGAGCCATAATTACCACCACAAACATCGGTTCCGTATAATTAACCGTGAGTGCGATGTAATTTTTGAAAGTATTCCAGTCATAAAACGAAATTGTTACTGCGGCCAAGGCCAAAACCCAAATTCCGAAAATAGCTTCAACCTCTCCAAAGAAATGAAGCATTTCGGAAAGAACAGGAGGATTATGTTCAATATCTTCTTCAGATTTACCTTCCGCTCGCATTTGAGCAGCATGCTTGTGTTTCAATTTTTCTGCAATTGCAGTAATTTTTGCTGCAAAAAAAGTATGTACTATCGCAAATAAAAATATGAGAGAGGCCCAGAGATTAAAAGGTGTATGTACTATACGGTTTCCCAATACAGCCATTATTTCACCTCTTTGAATTAAATCTGTGTCGTCATAGGTTTCAAGTGGTGTCGGAAAAGTCAGGGCTTCAGTTGCACCACCGCCTGCAAAAGCAATGACAGCCAATCCACCAAAAATAATCAGACCAAGACAATATTTTCTAAAATGTTTCATTCTGTTAACACCATGGGAAGTAAAAATATTTAAAGCAAATTATTTGATAATTTGTCTTTTTTTTTGATTCAAACAAAGTTGAGAATCAATGCGAGCAAAAAATAAGCCACTAATTTGACGTGATTTTATTTGATAATTCTGCAACAATATGCGAGCAGCTTCAAAACTATTTTTACTTTTATGTTAATTTATGGCCAAAAAAATAAAACAAAAAAAATCAGGGATGCTAAAGCGTCAACAGCAAAAGCGTCAAAAAAAAATGATTCGGCGTCGTCTGGCAATGCCACAGCGAGCACCACAACAGCCAAACTCTACCCAACAACTTGAACAACTTTTAAGTACTTTGCCCACACTGGCCTTTGAACCGGAACTGGCGGATTTGAGCATGGGTGAGGCAGAACTCAAGACTCTGCTGGATAGTGATAAGACAGAAGTTGATATTCTGATGGAATTGCTGACAGCGGAATTTATCGCTGATCTTGACCACCGATTGGCTCAGTTGGAAGAAGCAAATTCTGAAAAGTCGATAAAATCTGTTTTGGCAAAAGCAACCCGCCATCAAATTGCAAACAGTGAAAAAATACCGTATCTTTCAAATCCTGTGCTGATTGCGATTTTCCTTAAAACACGTGCCTCTGTAGAAGGATTGGAGTTGGATCTCTCCGGATTGCCTTCGGCAATGGAAGAATTTGATCGGCGTAATCATGACCATATTCAGGAACTTACCGAAAAAATTGAGGGCTCCGAAAAAGAGGTGCCTGACTTGGAAACAGCTGAAGAACTTCCGGAAGAAGAGCTGACTGAAGAACGAATCCCGGCAATTGAAGAAACAGTTTATAAAAGATATTTCGAACTTGTACCTACAGAAAAACAAGAGCAGGTTGAGGAAGATTTGGATGTTTTCCTGGTCGACTTCAAACCACCGCTGGTGGCGGAATGGGACTTGGATTTGCTTAAACAATTCATGAGCAAATGGTTCATTGAATACGCAAATCCATTGGAAGAGGATTTGGACAGTATGCGTGAATCTCTTTTGAACCTGTTCCAGTTTCTTGCTGATGAGGAATTACTTCCGGATGGTTTGCTTCCAGCAGCAACGAAGTATTTGAAAAATTCGTAGAAACTTGTTCGATTGACATAACAGATTGGTTCCTTCGTGTGATTTGCTAAAAAGAAATACTTTTAAAAATATGTCAAAACTAAGGGAGCCCAAACAAAACAAGGAGCCATTTCAAATATTGGTTCTGGATGATGAGCACAGTATTCGCTGGGTTTTGGAACGCACACTGGCGCAAGCCGGTTATATTCCACATTTGGCAGCAGACGCTCCGGCAGCGCGACAACTGCTCCGGAAACATTCTATTAGACTTGCTCTTGTAGACATAAATCTTCCGGGTCAAGATGGACTTTCATTCACGCGTGAAATACTACAGGAGTACCCTTACTTGTTGACAATCGTGATGACCGGACAGAGTACAATGTTCAACACGGTTGAGGCAATGAAAGCCGGAGCTTTTGATTATGTGGCAAAGCCTTTCAATATTGATGAAATTGAAGAACTGGTAAAGTGCGCTCTGCGGGTTCCCCTCATCACTTCGGAAAATAGTAGCGCAAAAAAAGGAAAAAGCGCAGACGATTTGCTGACAGGACAGAGCAAGGTCATGCGCGATCTCTACAAGGCAATTGGTCGTGTCGCTGCAACGGATTTGACAGTACTAATTCAAGGAGAAAGTGGTACTGGAAAGGAACTGATAGCACGATCCATTCATCAGCACTCATTGCGTGCCGGCCAGCCATTTGTCGCAATTAATTGTGCCGCGATTCCATCTGAGTTGATGGAGTCCGAATTGTTTGGTCACGAAAAAGGTGCTTTTACAGGTGCGACGGAACGTAAGCGTGGAAAGCTGGAACTTGCCAGTAAAGGTACTTTGTTTCTGGACGAGATCGGAGATATGCCGATGAAACTCCAGAGCAAACTGTTACGGGTTTTACAGGAAAAACAATTTGAACGTCTAGGCGGACACGAACTGATCACAACTGATATGCGCGTGATTGCCGCCACTCACCAGAATCTGGAAAAGCTGATCAGCAATTCTGAGTTCCGGACAGATCTTTATTACCGTTTGAATGTTTTTCCCGTCAACATTGCTCCTTTGCGGGAGCACCGCGAAGATATTCCGGTACTTGTTGAACATTTCTTGCGGAAGGGTAGTAAAGAAATGGCGGTTGGCCGAAAAGAAGTTGAGCCTGAAGCGTTAAATATTTTGACTCGTTTTAACTGGCCGGGGAATATCCGTGAATTGGAAAATACAGTCAAGAGCTTGATGATCACCAATGTCACCGGCACAATTACTTTGGACTCTTTACCAAAAAACCTGTTCGAACGTCAGCCACTGGCAGATTCTGAGGAGAGTCTTGAAGAAATTGCATCACTCAAACTGGAAGCGCTGGTTAGAGATGCGGTTGAAAACAACAGTGATTCGCTGATGGCAGATGTTCTGCCCCAAGTGGAACGTCCGCTACTGAGATTACTGCTTGAACAAACCCGTTGGAATCAGCAAAGAGCATCCCGAATATTGGGTATAAACAGGAATACATTACGGAAAAAAATTGAAATGCTGGGACTGAAAAATCAGAAAGGTTTTGATAAATGAAGACTAAGATTTCTGCAACAATTTTCGAGCAGGTTTACGAAGTAATACTTGAACGAAAAAATGAGTCGTCTGAAAAATCCTATGTTGCTTCTTTGATGAATAAGGGGACCGATTCCATTTTAAAAAAAATTGGAGAAGAATCCGCAGAAGTTATCATTGCTGCCAAAAATGGAAACATTAAAGAACAAATTCATGAAGTATCCGATCTCTGGTTTCACCTGCTTGTTCTGATGGTGGATCAGGGGCTAACTTTAGCAGACATTGAAAAAGAACTGGGAAACCGTTTTGGAAAATCTGGCTTGGAAGAAAAAGCACAACGTCAAACAATCAACTTATAACATTCAAAATCAGCAATGCCTTCTGTATCAAAAACAAAAGTAAGTTCGGTAAAAACGGCTCAGTCTAAAATTGAGTCCATGTTCAAACCCTTTAAGGTAAAAGGAGTACAGTTCCGGAACCGTATTCTTGCTCCCCCAACTGTGACCGA
>JAESQU010000074.1 GCA_016764995.1 SAR324 cluster bacterium
CTGTGGCGCAAAGGGTGTTGGCGAAATTGGCCTTGTACCAACTGCTTCTGCAGTAGCAAACGCCTTTTTTCAATTCAACGGCGAACGTCAATATGAGTTGCCATTGAGGAAAATGTAATGACAGAAAAGCAAAAACTTGTCATTTTTGCCCTAGGTGGAAACGAGATCTCTCCAATAGAAATTGACCCAGTAACCGGAAATTTGATAACTCCGGATTTACCGAAACAGTGGAAACGTACCGCTGAAACGTGTGAAATTATCGCTGATTTTATAAAAGAAAATCAGGATTCCCATTATGTGATGACCCACGGCAACGGGCCGCAAATTGGTAACATTCTGTTACGCTCTGAATATTCCAGCAAATATTTACATAAAATCCCACTCGATGTTTGTGGGGCAGATTCCCAGGGGGCGCTGGGCTACATGTTGGCCCAACTCTCCAACTCTCTGCAAGTTCGCGGATTGGACATTCATACTGCTGAAATTGTATCGCAAGTAATCGTTGATCCAAATGATCCTGCCTTTGAAAATCCAAGCAAATTCATTGGCCCCCCGTTGACAAAAGAAGAGGCCTCCGTACTCATAAGTGAGTCCCCAGATTATAGTGCCAGGTTTTACAAAATGACAGACAAAGACGAGGAAATTTGGCGCAGGGTGGTACCTTCACCGCTTCCATTAGGAATCGTTGAAATCGACATCATCGAAGCCTGTTATTTATCCGGAAACATTCCAATCGCAGTCGGAGGAGGCGGAATTCCTGTTGTAAGAGTCACGCCCAAAAAAAATGCAAGAGGTGAAACTTACGTATGCAATTATGGAATTTCTTATAACAGGGAGATCTCGGAAAGTGAAAAATCCGCATCCGTTTATAAAGGTGTCGAAGGTGTAATTGACAAGGATCTCGCATCAAGTTTGCTGGCTAGTTTGATCATGGAACGTACCCAAAAAAGAAGACAATTGGCTCCGGACATGCCAGCTTTTGAAGTGGAGTTGGTAATTTTAACCAGTGTTGATGCAGTCAAACTACATTTTCAAGAGCACAATGAAGAAAGCCTCTCAGTTTTAACTTTGGAAAAAGCAACCTCTCTCTATGAGTCCGGTGCCTTCCAGGAAGGAAGCATGGGACCAAAGGTCAAGTCTATGATTAATTTCTTGAAGGCCGGCGGGAAAAAAGCTTACATCACGCAAGTCGATTTGCTCCAGCAAACATTTTCCGGTGAAGCTGGAACTACATTTATTCATTGAACTTGTTGTAAAAACAATTGTTTAAGAATATGTTGGACAGTATCTTTTTTAAAAATGTGAATTTAAATTATATCTAAATATCTAATAATAAAAAATCAATGAACGAATTTGAACATTACTTGGCCAATATTGAAAATGAAGATGCCACCGGAGCTTCCGGTCTTTTTCAGAAAGACCTTTTGCTGACCTGGGAAAGCTCTCCGGAAGAACTGAAAACAATTTTCAATATTGCCGATGCCTTAAAATATCTGCACAGCAACAACATTTCAGCAAAAGTTTTTGAGTCTGGACTGGCAGTTTCGCTGTTTCGGGATAATTCGACTCGTACCCGTTTTTCATATGCATCTGCAGCAAACCTGCTTGGTTTGAGCGTGCAAGATTTGGATGAAGGCAAATCACAAATTGCACATGGTGAAACAGTCCGGGAAACTGCCAACATGATTTCGTTTTTGTCTGAAGCTATTGGGATTCGTGATGACATGTATCTAGGGGCCGGTGATGTGTTCATGAGGGAAGTCGCCAAATCCTTAGACAATGGCAAAGCCGAGGGGGTTTTGAATCAGCGTCCAGCGTTGGTCAATTTGCAGAGCGACATAGATCATCCAACTCAAACTATGGCGGATTTTCTGCATTTGACTCACCATTTCGGTTCCATCAAAAATTTACAGAACAAGAAAATAGCCATGACCTGGGCTTATTCGCCTAGTTACGGAAAACCCTTGTCCGTACCCCAGGGAGTCATTGCCTTAATGGCACGCTTTGGTATGGACATCTCGCTGGCTTATCCGGAAGGTTACGAATTGATACCGGAAATCGTCGAAATGGCAGGTTCATTTGCTGCAGAAAGCGGTGGTTCACTAACTGTGAGCAGCTCGATGGACAAAGCTTTCGAAAATGCCGATATTGTCTATCCGAAAAGTTGGGCACCTTACAAAGTTATGGAGCAAAGAACTGGACTTTTGCGACAGCAAGACACAAAGGGCCTAGATGATTTAGAAAAAAGCTGTCTTGCTCAGAATGCCAGCCATGTAGATTGGGAGTGTACTGAAGCAAAGATGAAACTCACCAAAGAAGGTGAAGCTCTTTACATGCACTGCCTTCCTGCCGACATCAGCGGCGTATCCTGCGAACAGGGTGAAGTGGCAGCAAGTGTTTTTGAAAAGTATCGCGCTGAAACTTACGTACAAGCTGGTTTCAAACCTTTTATCATAGCGGCAATGATCCTTGCGAATCGCTTTGAAAATCCTCAAGCTACTCTGGAACATTTAATGCGCCTGGGAGCCGAACGAGTTCATTCGTAAGCGTTACACTACAAAAAATTCACGGATTAACACAAATAATTTTCTTTAAAAAATACTTGTTTTATTATACATTTTATTAGTGTGAAACCGTAGAGAAAAAACATAATTTTAACTCATATTTTGGAGAAATAAATGAGTAATTTAGATCAAAAAATATCTGCGTTGAGCGCAAAATACCTGCCTTTGGCAGAAGAAATCTTGAAAGAGGCGATTCGTATTCCGGCGGATTATGTTGACAAACCTGTTGATCAGGGTGGTGATCCTGAATGTGGATTAAGTAACCACGAAGGACCGCGTTTGAAATACTTAAAAAACCGGATTGTCGAAATCGATGCTGTGCGTTCACCGGAAGATGTTTGGTTTGACGAATACGGTAATCTGGTTTGGACGGTAAAAGACCTCAACGACGGCATTCCGGATTCAGAAAAACGCATCATTTATTTTGACGGGCATACTGATACTGTGCGTGCTTTACGTGATCAGTGGATCAAGAAAACTAACGGAAGCGTCGATTCCTACGATGGTGTCCTGAAACAGGATGAGCTCACACGTGATTTTCTACGAGAAGAATTGGGCTACCTTCCACCTGATGAAGAGTGGAACAATTTGATTTTTGGCAGGGGTTCCGCTGATCAACTGGGTGGTGTAATTGCAGAAATCATCTCCACTAAAATCGCCTTGGAACTGGTTGACGAAGGTGCGCTCAAAGGCACGATCATCCGGGCTTACGCCACAACAGCCGAGGAAGACAACGACGGGGCTGGGCCGATGTATTTGATGAACAAAGTTTTGCCCGGGGCCGGTGCGGAATTGGTTCCGGATGTCGTGATTCTCTCTGAAGGAACTGGAGATGCCAACAAAGGGGCACTCGGAATTTACCGAGGACAACGCGGACGAATGCAGATTGAAGTGACTGTCACAGGCCGCTCATGTCACGGTTCCATGCCGTGGGAAGGGTTGAATCCACTGGAGTTCGGCAGCGCCATTATCTCTGAAGCTGCACGGCGTTACGATGCTCGCGAAGGTTTTAAAGACGATCCGTTTTTGGGACACGGCACACGCACTGCCTCTTTGGCAAATCTGGACACTCCCAGCGATTGTGCTGTTCCGGATCGTTTCATATTTCGCTTTGACCGTCGACTGACAGTAGGTGAAAATCCGGAAGAAGCAGTAGCGGACATTGATGGTTTTAAATCGGTGAAAAATGCTCGGGAAGCTGGGCTTTCGGTAGAAGTATCTGTACCGATTTATGAGGAATTGACATGGAACAACTATCGTCCTGGCAACAAGCAGATTTACATGGGCTGGGCCACTCCGGAGGATCACGCAGCCATTCAAACCGCTGCTGACGTTTATCGGATGGTGGTTACCCCGAATGTGGAAACGGAAAATGAAACCGGAAGGTCCGGTGCCTCCGCAGGAGGAACTCTCCGCAAAGAACCACGAATTGATCGCTGGATTTTTTCAACAGATGGAGTCGGATTTCCTATTCCGGAAGAAAACACTGAAATTGAAATTTCGGAACGAAAAGCGTGGGTTCACGCCGGAGATTTCAAACATCCTCCTATGTTTGGATTCGGACCTGGTATTGAGCAGAACACTCACAAAATTGGTGAGTGTACAGATCTCCGGGAATTGCGGCTGGCGATTGCTTTTCTCTCACGCTATCCCAGTGCTTACGCCGCTTCGTAAAATAAAGCTGTTAGAAACCTCGCAAAGGCATTTCCGGTGAACGCTGCAGCCAGTTCCACTCCGGATAATCTGCGGTACCTTCAATGAGATGCATGGTGTAAGCATGTCTGGTGTTTGCGGAACGGTTGGCGTAACTCATGTGTGGAAGTAGCCCGTGAAGCACCACCATCGTTCCGGCTTTCGCTTCCAGGGGCACCAGTTTGGATGTCTCCCAGGGTGAATCATCGAAGACTTCCATTTCGGTTCCTTCCCCGTTTTCACTGCGGAAAAAACGAGATTTGACCGGACTCTTGTGTCCGCCCGGAATGGCCCACATACAGCCATTTTCCTGAGTGGCGTCTTCCAAGGCAAACCAAATACCCTTCACGCTCAGCGGCTCCGTATGTAGAAAAGTGGCATCCTGGTGACAGACCACTTCCCCTCCAATATGCGGCTGCTTGAAAATGAACATGGATTGCAAAATCCTTGGATCTTTAAATCCAACTTCTTTTGAAATTTGGGCCAGTTCCGGGGTTCTTGAAAATTGCTCAAAAACCGGATCCAGATCATGCATGGCATGTCCGATTTTATTGATCGACTTGGATTTTGACTGACGCAGCTCGCCATTTTCAGCAAAG
>JAESQU010000075.1 GCA_016764995.1 SAR324 cluster bacterium
CTGTACTTTCATAGCTGATTGAACTTGCCGTCTTCAGAGTCTTTGCAGAACTGAGACTGTCATTCAATTCCGCCTTTATGTAGTTTGTACGAAATCCCAGCAATGTTTCAAAACCAAATCCGTGATGCCCCAGCATCAAAAACAGTGAATGTCCGGAAAGTTCTTTGTGCTGAAGTGTTTCATCCGTTGCTTCACTATAACTATAATTCAGGGTCGTATCCAGCTTTCCTCCAGCTAAAACACCAGCTCCCCACATCAGTGTATAGTTTTCGCCAATTCCAAAAGCCAAATCCGTAAAATTGGTCACGAGTGTCGTTTTCTCTCTTAGAACGAGTGCGGAACTAGTTGAGTTCAGGATTTCGTTTTCAATCTGTGTGGTAACAGTGGTGTAACCAAGACCGATACTTTTAAACAAAAAATACAAACTGCCTCCGCTTGATTTTGGATTAGCAGCAGTAATCTTTTTTGCAGTGGAAGCTAAGGTATTGTCAGTGAAAATGGAGTGATCTTTTTTGGTCTCACTGATAGGGGAGAGGACGCGGATTCGAATCAAATCAGAACGGCCGCATGCACCAAATATAATTGTGAACAATATAATAAGCGCTGAAAAACGTAAGGCTGACATGAATTCCTGAACCGGAGTTGATTACACATCAAGAAACAACCAGGGCTTTTTGCTCCTGGCCTGCTGTTCATAATCTTGAATTTTATCCTCAAATTGCAAGGTCCAGCCAATATCATCCAAACCTTCGAGCAAACAGTTTTTTGCAAATGCATCCATCTCAAAATAATACTTTTTACCGTCAGGAGTGATTACAGTCTGCTGCTGAAGATCAACTGTCAGTTGGTAACCTTCGTTGGCTTCTACTTCCTCAAACAAAGCCTGAACTTCTTCAGGCTGAAGCACTACTGCCAATATTCCGTTTTTCCTGCAATTGCTAAAAAAGATGTCTGCGAAACTGGACGAAATAACACATTTGAAGCCATAATCCTGCAACGCCCATGGAGCATGTTCACGACTTGAACCACAACCAAAATTTTCTCGAGTCAATAAGATCTGCGATCCCTGATAGCGTGGAAAGTTCAGCACAAATTCTGAGTTAGCTTGAGTTCCTGCATCATCGAGATAGCGCCAGTCATGAAAAAGATGAACTCCGAAACCAGTACGTTCTATTTTTTTCAGGAATTGTTTTGGAATAATTTGGTCTGTGTCCACATTAATTTTGTCAAGTGGAGCGGCCATTCCGGAAAGAGTTGTAAATGCTTCCATTTTTATTATTTATTCAAGGTCAAATTTAATTACTTCGTGGGTCAACAAAATGTCCAGCAATCGCGGCGGCGGCGGCCATCAGTGGACTTACAAGATGAGTCCGTCCGCCTTTTCCCTGGCGGCCTTCAAAGTTTCGATTGCTCGTCGAGGCACAGCGTTCACCCGGTTTGAGAACATCATCATTCATGGCTAAACACATGGAGCATCCCGGCTGACGCCAATCAAACCCTGCGGCAGTAAAAATTTTATCCAAACCTTCTTCCTCAGCTTGCCGTTTGATAATTCCGCTTCCCGGAACAATCATGGCCGACACTGCTTCATTTACTTTTCGGCCTTTAACATACTCTGCCACAGAACGTAAATCTTCGATTCGTGAATTTGTGCATGAACCAATAAAAACACGGTCAATATTAATTTCCTTTATGGGAAGATTTGCATTGAGACCCATATATTTCAATGCTTGCTCAACGGACCTGCGCTCCATTGAATTTTCTATTTTTGCCGGATCCGGAACTTTGCCGTTAAT
Organism: SAR324 cluster bacterium; assembly: GCA_016764995.1. Classification (GTDB taxonomy): domain Bacteria; phylum SAR324; class SAR324; order SAR324; family NAC60-12; genus Arctic96AD-7. The sequence goes on from JAESQU010000075.1 coordinate 1,797, forward strand.
ATCCGTTACCATTCCCGGATTTGTGCCCCACGTAACTTGCGGAAGAACATTGTTTGCATTTAAGTTAACCGTTACATCAAATTTTGCATCGGCGTCTGTGGGCAGTTGATTCCATGCTGAGACTGCTGCGGCAAACACATCTCCCTTTGGTGCATAAGGTCGATTTTTCAGATGTTCAAATGTTTTTTCGTCTGGGGCGACCATACCGGCACGCGCGCCTGCTTCGATTGTCATGTTACACAAGGTCATGCGACCTTCCATCGACATCGAACGGATAGCTTCTCCCGCATATTCAATCACATAACCTGTTCCACCCGCTGTGCCAATTTTTCCAATGATGGCAAGAATAATATCTTTTGGTGTAACATTTTCCGGAAGTTGCCCCTCGACTTCCACCAGCATAGTTTTGGGCTTTTGCTGCTGTAAAGTTTGTGTTGCAAGCACATGTTCAACTTCGGAAGTTCCAATGCCAAAGGCCAACGCACCAAACGCGCCGTGAGTTGCAGTGTGTGAATCTCCGCAAACGATAGTTGAACCCGGAAGAGTTAAACCTTGTTCTGGTCCCATCACATGCACAATCCCTGTGCGTTCATCTCCCAAATCAAAAAGTGTTATACCAAATTCCCTGCAATTATCGCGGAGGGTTTCTACCTGCAAAGCAGAAATCGGATCTTTAATAGGTTGGTCCTGATTGATGGTTGGGATGTTGTGGTCAGGAACAGCATACGTTGCTTCCGGATGCAGAACTGGTCGTCCTGCTATGCGTAATCCTTCAAAAGCTTGTGCTGAAGTAACTTCATGCACCAAGTGACGATCAATGTAAACAATTGAATTGCCTTCCTGTTCATGAACAAGATGTGCACTCCAAATTTTTTCAAACATTGTTTTAGGCATTGCTAAACTCAGATAATAATTTTCTATACAAAACAGATTCGGACAGATTCAGGAAAATGGTCTAATTTGTAATTATAACTGTTGATGAGAAAAATTTGAAGCTTTAAGAAGCATCCCGCGCAAGATATGTTTCCAATCAATAAAGAGGTTTCAGCAAGGAATTGACAATACTTCAGTCTGTGTTGCGTGTTGCACAAGAATGGCGTTTTAGGACTGATAAATTATTTAGCTCAAATCAATTATTTATCAAACCACATCACCACCACCTGCACCAGCAATTACAATTGTACCGTCTTCCTCAAGTTTCTTAACAACTTTGATGATTTTTTGCTGTGCTGCTTCGACATCGGATATTTTGGCGGGACCAAGATTTTCCAGATCATCGCGTACCATTTCCGCTGCCCGTGAAGACATGCTGCTGAAGATAAGTTCTTTAACTGCATCACTCGCTGTTTTGAGTGCCAGAAGCATGTCAGCTTGATCTACATCCTTCATGACAATTTGCATTTGCTTGGCATCAATCAGAGCCATATCTTCGAAGGTGAACATCAATTCCCGGATTTGTTCCGCAAGATCCGGATTTGATTCTTCGATGCTCGCCAGAATTCTTGTTTCGGTAGCCTTGTCCACAGAGTTTAAAATTTCTGCTACCGGCTCAACTCCCCCCACGCTTGTTGCCATACTACCTGCCGTTTTCATTTCTTCGGTTAAAACCTCATTCATTTCCGCAACCACTCCGGGCGGAATGCTTTCAATCACAGCCATTCTATACAAAACATCGGCCTGCAAGCTTTCAGGCAATTCTCGCAGAACTGTTGCGGATTGTTCGACATTTTTTAAATAAGAAAGAATGAGAGCGATTGTTTGAGGGTGTTCGGAGCGGATATAATTTGAGATCATGATAGGTTCAGCGTAGCGTAATGCTTCGAGTCCTACTTCATCCTCACCTGCACGAAGATTATCACTAAGCTCTTTGGCCCTGTCCGCACCCAACGCTTTCGTCAGCGCGTTCTTGACAAAATCAGGTGAAGAGCTAATGCTCACACCTTCATCCGCCATTACTGAATTTCGATAGAATTCCTCGAGAACAATGTCCAGTTCTTCCGGAGAAACATCTGTAAAACGGCTCATATAATAACCGACCTGCTGGATTTCCGCTTCTTCCAGATTTTTCATCACATCCGCTGCAGCGTCTTCACCCAGGGCAAGCAATAGAATTGCAGCCTTTTTGGGTCCTGTCATTTTACCAACAGCCATTTAACCTCATTTATTTAGTTTCTGGTTCATTTAAATTATTTTGAAATGTCTCTCGCACCACTTTTCAAAACATGAAATTCAGCATCAGCCTTTCAGCATTTCAAGAAACCGGCCAAACAGGTACGATGCATCTCTTGGTCCAGGAGCAGCTTCCGGATGATATTGAACAGAATATGCTTGATGAGTGAGAGATTCAATCCCCTCTACAGTTTGATCATTCAGGTTTCGGTGTGTAATCCGGACATTTTTTGGAAGCGATTTTTCCTCTACTGAAAAGCCATGATTATGACTCGTAATTTCAATTTTATTGCTTGCAAAATCCATGACAGGGTGATTGCCTCCATGATGACCGCAAACCAACTTATAAGTCTGGCAGCCCAAAGCCAAGGCTAAGATTTGATGACCAAGACAGATTCCAAAGATAGGCAATTTGCCCAGCAAATTTTGAACTGCTTCAATCGCCTCATTGACTACAGCTGGATCACCTGGACCGTTTGACAGGAAAACACCTTCCGGATTCATCTCCAGCACTTCTTCGGAAGACGTATTCCACGGCACCACTGTCACACTCAGTCCCAAACTATTCATGATCCGTAAAATATTGAACTTTATACCAAAATCATATGCGACCACCATCATAGGTTTTGTCTTTGCATCAGAAGGCCAAAAATATGATTCGCGGGTGGAAACTTTTCTAGCCAAGTTTTGACCTACCATCGATGGCAAATCCAGTGCTTCTTCACGAAGTTCATCCAAAGTATGACGAGAATCTGATGGAACAAGAAGGCCGGAGCATTCACCGCTTGAACGGATAGCCTTTACCAAAGAACGTGTGTCAACTCCTTCCAAAACAGGAATCCTGTGTTCTATCAGCCATTCATCCAAGGTTTGAGTTGATCTCCAATTACTACTAATATGACTTAATTCACGAACTATAAGCGCAGAAGCATGAGTGGTTTTTGACTCCATGTCATCCAAGTTTACACCATAGTTGCCAATTTGCGGGTAAGTCATTGTCACAATTTGACCGGTGTAAGAAGGGTCGGTCAGAATTTCTTGATAACCGGTCATAGAGGTGTTGAAAATCACCTCACCGGTTGCCTCAACCGGAGCACCACGCAATTTGCCACGGAAAAAACGACCATTACTTAATACAAGCAGGCCATCTGTCGTACCTCCCATATTGACAGGAGGGTAAGTTTGTGCCATGAAAGCTTTAAATCACTTTTGCGGAGATTAGATCAAATTTAACAAACTAACTCAAAGTATTCGGAAACATCTCTTGTCCGCAAATTTTGCTCAAATTTAAGTTATGCTGTTAAGAATTAAAAGAGGAGATCACCTTGTTTAATAGTTTGTAGCAGTGTACGCTCTATGCATGTAAGTAATCGGGATTGAAATGATCTCTCTCTTGCCTGTGAATATACTCCTTTTGAATAGAAACGTCGAGTGCTTACTTTGAAATTTTCCACTAAGTCTTCAAAGTTGCACTCTTATAAATTTACGTATTTGTTCACAGAGATTACTTATTTGCAAAAAACAAAATTAACGTTTTCAAACTATAGCTGATAATTCGCGAAATAATGATTTGAAACCTTTTGAGTTAGCTAAAATGAAAAAATTATCAAAAGATAAACCACTAGATTGCGAAAGAGAAGAGGGATTTTGAAGACAACATTTAAGAACAAATCACAGACAATACATCACATTTCTAGTCTTGATTTTAAAAAAATTCAAAGGCAAATAATTCAGGCCACCGAAGACGTCAACAAACTCAGCAATTCTTCATTTATCTTGAAGATGCGCAAAACGATAATACCTTCAAATGCCGACTCAAAAGGAACCCATATAGATGCAAGCATCATCGGCAATATGGCAAAAAACTCTGAAATTTCTGCATTAGTAGCAAAAATTCGCAGCTCCCCAATATCAAGTGCGGCAAGGGTTAAACTGGTTAGAAGCATGATGCGCGACAAACGAGATTTCCCTTTGTCACTTTACCGCAACCTCTTGATTCAAGCTGCTCTCACAATTTATTTAGGAGACATTACTCCTGCAACTTTGCAAATTGCGGGACAAACATATCGGTTATATTTAGAAAAAATCATCAGCACTCACAAAAAAAACCTGCTCGTGGTTCATTCTAAGCAACTAAAAAATGTAAATCTTGATGTTATCTCTATCAAAGACTTGATAAAAGCAGATGAAGATGAAGAAGATATTGATGAAAATGAGGCTTTGATAATTCAGGAAATAAAAATAACTTTAAAGTTGTTGGAATACACAGATTCTCTGGATGAAGATACTCGCGGCAGCATTACAATGACCATGCAATTGAATGAGTTGGATGAATTAACTTCAAAACATAGAGTAAAAAGTTTATTTGGTGGCTCTGGAAGTACTGATTCCTCAAAGAATAAACACACGCTTGTGGTCCGCAAAACTTTGGCAGCTCTTGAAGTAATTAAACGAATACCGGTCTTACATCAAATCGGGCTGAAGCTTGTGGCCAAACTACAGGAAATTGACAGTAAACTTCCTTTGCCCTATCTGATGGAAGCCAGAGTACACATGCAAGCTTTACGGATTTTAACTTTACATGTGGTGATGCGTGACTTAACTGCTCGGCCAGCATTGACACCAACTTTCAACAAAGCAATTGTCGCATACCACAAAGCATTAAAAAGATCATCTTTCACTAATCCTAAACGTGGAGACATTACTGTTCTGTCAGAATTCGCGCAAATCTCATACTACGCTTATGAACAGCGTAAAATGCTGAGCCTTGCAAATCATGGCGTGTTGAAAATTCTCGAAATGGGGAAAAAGGCTGTGGATGTGCTTGCGCCTACTAACCGAGCTTACCTCAATCAGCAAAAGCAGATCCAAACAGCACTCAAGTCAATGAGAAGGTTTGCTTAATTTTTTTTAGGCAAAAGCGGCTCCAAATATTCAAGTACAGTCCGGGTGATAATTTGATGCCCTTCCGGATTGGGATGGATACCGTCTGGCTGGTTCATACTGGAAACACCTCCAACTTTATTGAGCAGAAAAGGGATCATCGGCAGTTTATAATTTTTCGCCAATTCATAAAAAGCTTTCCGGAAAGACTCTGTATATTCCGTACCATAATTCAGAGGAATTTGCATTCCAGAGAGTAAAACAAGTATTTTTTCGGACTGCGCTAATTCAATTGCTTTGCTTAAATTATGCTTCATATGTTCTACACTTAAACCCCGCAAGCCATCATTTCCGCCAAGTGCTAAAATAACTATGTCGGGTTGAATCCGGAGGTACCACTTGAGTCGTGAAACTGCGCTGGCACTGGTGGATCCGCTGATTCCGGCATTGATCACCTTCACTGCATGCCCCTTGCTCAAGAGTTCTTTTTCGAGCAAGTATGGATAAGCTTCTTCCCGACTGACTCCAAATCCCTCTGTCAAAGAATCTCCAAGTGCAATTATCAAAGTTTGCGCAAATGTAATTCCTGAGAATAAAATTATTCCGAAAATAATTATCGCAAACCAAAGAAAAAAATGTCTAAAATATCTCATCCGTCAGCTGGCTTCGAGTTGTTTAAATTGTGAGAAAAAAGCAGAGCGTGATTCTCGACTGCGCTCCTTTTTTACTTCTTCAGTAGCTTCTCCAACAATCGGAACAGCTAACAGTTCAGGATTGATGTCAAGAAGAAACCGTGATGGTTCCTGCTTGATGCTTTCGCCAAAACGCTTCCGAAATTTGGCCATGGAAAAAGTTAATTCCTGCTGTGCCCTCGTAATGCCAACGTAACATAAACGACGTTCCTCGTCTTCTCCTCCTTCTTCAAGCGCCCGATGATTCGGGAAGACTCCTTCAGACATGCCAACCATAAACACAAATGGAAATTCCAGACCCTTTGCACTGTGGAGAGTCATTATCAAAACTTGATTGGCTTTGCTTTCCGGATCGTTGTCACTTTGCGTAAAAAGGGTTACACGCTCCAAATAACTTTGAAGATTTGCTTCCGGAAATTTTTCAGAATATTTCCGGATACTTACCAGTAATTCAAGCACATTCATCACACGACGTTCGCGCACTTTAATATCACCACTTTGAGTTTCAAGAAAACTGAGATAACCAATTTCATCCAGCAAATCTTTGAACACTATATCTAATTTTTCATTGGCAAAACGTTGCTGAAAACTGCTGATGATGCCTGTAAATATTTCCATTGTGAAGGCTGAATCTTTGGGAATACGTTCATATTTCCTGGCACGGCTCATAACTTTAAATAAAGGCAGGTGCGTTTCCTGACAACACTCATTAGCCTTCATCAATGATGTTTTGCCAATTCCACGCCGAGGTGTGTTGATTATGCGGTGCAAGCTGACTTCATCATTTGGATTATAAATTACTTTAAGATAAGCCAGTGCGTCACGGATTTCTTCACGATCATAAAAACTCGTTCCGCCCAACATACGATACGGAATTTTTGCTTCACGCAACGCTTCTTCAACAACACGCGACTGGAAATTGGAACGATAAAGAATCGAATAATCTGAATAACGTCGGCCATTCTGTAAAATCTTTGTGCGAATTTTTCTTGTAACTGCTTCCATTTCTTCCACTTCATTTTCGGCTTGAAGCCAATCCAGCTTTTCTCCACCCTGTTTTTCTGACCAAAGTTTTTTTGGCATACGCTGAGTATTTTCAGATATCACTTGATTGGCCGCAGATAAAATATTTTGCGTTGAGCGGTAATTTTGTTCCAGACGAATAAGTTTTACTTCCGGAAAATCCTTTTCAAAATTGAAAATATTCCGAACTTCCGCACCACGCCAGCCGTAAATTGATTGGTCATCGTCGCCAACCACACAAAGGTTCCTGTGACGTTTTGTGAGGTACTGAAGTAATTTATATTGAATGCGATTCGTGTCTTGATATTCGTCTACCATAAAATAACGGAAGCGTTGCGTTAAAGTGTCCATGACATCCGGAAACTGCTCAAAAAGAGTCAAGGTGAGATTGAGGATGTCTTCAAAATCAATAGCATTACAGCCTTTCATTGTATTCTGATATTGACGAAAAATCTTACCAACCATTTGTTTTTGCTGTGATTCCTGTTGTTCCAAAAAAGATTCTGGTCCCTGTCCAGTAGACTTTGCCTGGCTGATTTCATAGTGTACGGATTTGGGATCGATCAATCCGCGATCATCAAAATCATTATCTTCCATTATTGTTTTGATCACCGAAATTTGATCGCGTGTATCATAAATAATGAAATTGGGACGGTAACCTAAATGATGAATCGACTTGCGCAATAGACTCACTCCCAACGCATGAAACGTACTCAAATGTACGCCTTTTTGTTTTCCTGAAAGCATTTCATTTAAGCGCCCCCGCATCTCTTCTGCCGCCTTATTTGTAAAAGTAACCGCAAGAATTTGCTGAGGAGGAACCTGCTTTTTCTGGATCAAATGAACGATACGCTGTATGATGACGCGAGTTTTCCCGCTGCCTGCGCCTGCAAGGATCATCACTGGACCTTCCAGAGTAGTTACTGCTTCCTTTTGCTGTGCGTTAAGTGCAAACAATGAATTCATTAGACGGAAAAGATCAATAAAGTTTTTGCTTAATTTGTGCTAAAGTATTGTTGATCAAACTCAGGTGTTACAGCAAGCCATTTCAAACTATTGGCTTCATCTATAACCTAAATGTGCAATTGCGGGATTTAGGTGACAAAGAAAATTCCAAAATTTAAAAACGAAATTGAAGAGGGAGAGTTCTGGAGTACTCAGGATGTTACGGACTATTTTGATACAACCGAGCTTGAATCGGTTAGTTTTCCAAAACTTAAACCTTCAACAAAAACAATATCTATTCGTCTACCTGAAATGATTTTAGATTCAATCAAGATATTAGCTAATAAACGAGATGTTCCTTACCAATCGTTGATTAAGACATATCTTCAGGAAAAAATTGACAGGGAATTCCACACCAAACCGGCATAATAAATGGATTCAGGTGTCGGCTGGATTCAAGACTTTTTGAGTGAAGGTTTTCTCTTAAAAATAGGTTGAGATTTCGGGCGGAGATTTTCGCTGAATATCCGGAACTTTTGCGTTTTTTTCTGGATATCCTACGACCAGTAACAGAAAAGGACGTTCCTGTTCCGGACGCTGCAGGATTTTATTGAGAAAGCGCATCGGACTCGGTGTATGAGTAAGCGATGCTAAACCGGAATGGTGAATGGCGCTGATCAATAATCCGGTGGCAATTCCAACAGACTCGTTGACATAATAGTGTTTGACACGCTTACCGTCTTCATCGATTCCATGGACTTTAGCAAAAATGGCAATCAAATAAGGAGCGGTTTCTAAAAAAGGTTTGTGCTCATCTGTTCCAAGCGGTGCCAAAGCTTCCAGCCATTCTCTGGTCACGCGTCTCTTGTAAAATTCCTGCTCCTCCTTTTCCGCAGCCTTCCTAATTTGCTGTTTTATTTCCGGATCAGAAACCACGACAAAATGCCATGGATGCTGATTTGCTCCGTTCGGTGCGGTGTCCGCTGTGCGTAAACAATTTTCAATTATATCAAGAGGTACTTGTCGTTCGGAAAAATCACGAACGGTTCTGCGCCGCTTCATATTTTCGTAGTACTCCAGCGCGCGCCGCTGAACTTCTTCAACTGGATATTCTTGATAATTCAAGGGAATGGAAGGGATTTGAGCGGAGTTCTTTGAATTTCTGCTGTCTTTCATGGAAATTATTTTACAAGAAGAAAACTTTTAGGCTACATCATGTTAGGCGGATATGGAAGCGCAAACGGCAGACCTGTTTGACCGAAAATATAAATTTATAGCTTGACATGAACATTATACCCCTATATAGTATATCTTGACTTTGATTAATAGCAAATCCTGTAAACAGAAATACGGAGAAAAAAATGGAGCAAGAAATAGAGGTTATCAATTTAGATATACAGGGAATGAGTTGTGCCAGCTGCGTAATTTCTGTGGAAAAGGCTTTGGGAGACGTGGAAGGTGTAGAATTGGCGGAAGTCAATTTTGCGCTGAACCGGGCAGCCGTTCATTACAATCCGGAAATCGCGAATCCGTCTGCATTGGAAGCCTCGGTTGAGGCTGCCGGATTTGAAGCGAGTCGCCTGCAAGATTTTGCGGACGCACCGGAACCTTCTGAGCAGTCTGAACAGGAGTATGTGAAATTTCGCGGAAAAATGTGGTTAGCACTTGTATTTACTGTGCCGCTGGTTTTGCTGGCGATGGGGCCGATGCTGGGATTTTCGCTTCCACTTTTGTTTTCACCGGAAACGAATCCGCTGCGTTACGGACTGATTCAATTGCTGCTGACGTTGCCGGTATTATGGGCCGGACGTGAATTTTACAGCAAAGGCGTTCCCGCATTTTTACGTCGAAAACCGAACATGGACACCCTCGTTGCCTTGGGAACCGCGGCGGCAGTCGGCTTCAGTTTGTGGAATTTATTTGGTACGCAGTTGAACGCTGAAGGATTTTATTTTGAAACCGCCGGTGTGATCATCGCACTCATTTTGTTGGGAAAATCACTTGAAGCCAAAAGTAAAAGTCGTGCTTCCGCAGCCATCAGTTCGTTGTTGAAACTGCGTCCAAAAGAAGCAATTCTCGTGCATGAGGGCAAAGAATCGAATATTTCCATCGATTTGGTACATCCCGGCGATGTCTTGCGTGTACGTCCTGGAGGCATTATTCGGCAGATGGAATTGTTGTCGAAGGTGCCAGTTATGTGGATGAATCGATGTTGACTGGCGAACCTGTTCCGGTTGAAAAAACGTCCGGAAAGTCCGCTTCAGACGGATCTGAAGTTACCGGAGGGACGCTCAATACAAACGGTTTGCTCACGATTCGCGTAAAACGTGTAGGAGGTGAAACCACTTTGGCCAGAATCATTCGTTTGGTTGAAAATGCGCAACTCGCGAAAGCACCGGTCGCACGTTTGGCAGATCAAGTCGCAGGAGTTTTTGTTCCAATCGTTTTAGTAATTGCGGCTTCGACTGGATTTTTCTGGTGGTATTCCGGCGCATCCGCAAATGAAATTTTAAGTTATACGGTCGCGGTTTTGGTAATTGCCTGTCCCTGCGCTTTGGGTTTGGCGACGCCGATCGCAATTATGGTTGGTACCGGAACTGGAGCGCAACACGGAATTCTATTCCGGAATGCTCCTGCGCTTGAAGCCGCACAGGGTTTGGACACAATCATTATGGACAAAACCGGAACGCTTACAGTAGGCCGCCCCCAAGTCACGCAAATTCTGACAGTAGAAGGAAATTCTGGAGTTCCTGTGCCGGATGAAAAAGAGGTATTGCGTTTTGCCGCGGCGGTAGAGCAAGGTTCGGAACATCCACTTGGCAGAGCTGTGGTTGCCGAAGCGGAAAAGCAGGAACTTGATTTGGCGGATATTTCCGAATTTGAAGCAAAAACCGGATTTGGTGAAAAAGCCGTTTGTAATGAAAAATTAGTTTTAGTTGGCAATCCGGCATTGATGCGTGCGGAAAATGTTTTTAATGAGGTTCCGGAAAATTTGGCAAAACAGATTATTTCAGGTAGCACACCGATTTTCGTGGCTGTTGATGGAAAATTAATCGGTGTAATTTGTCTGGCGGACGAGGCACGTCCGGAAAGCAAAACAGCCGTCCGTAAATTTCAGGAATTAGGTTTGGAGGTTGTGATGTTGACAGGAGATCATCAAAGTTCTGCGGAAGCAGTGGCTTCAAAAACCGGAATTACAAAAATTCATTCCGGAGTTCTTCCTGAAGAGAAAGCTGAAATTGTAAAACAGTATCAGGCGCAAGGTGCTCGAGTGGGCATGATCGGCGACGGAATAAACGACGCTCCGGCGTTGGCGCAGGCGGATGTCGGAATCGCGATGGGTTCCGGAACCGATGTGGCGATGGAAACCTCGGATATCGTACTGATGAAAAATGATTTGCGGCATGTTGCTGATGCGTTACGACTCAGCCGCGCGACTTTACGAAACATTCGTCAAAATTTATTTTGGGCTTTTGGTTACAACGTAATCGGGATTCCGATTGCGGCTGGTTTGCTCGTGCCTTTCGGTGGACCAGCTTTGCATCCGATGCTCGCTGCAGGTGCGATGGCGTTCAGTTCTGTTTCAGTGGTGATGAATTCCTTGCGCTTACGAGGGTTCTCCTTTTTTAAAAGTTGACTTAAAGCCAAAAAGTTCAGCAGTTCATTAAACTGAATAAAAGTCATTTGATTGGGCATGGTACGCCGTGCCCCTACAACTTCATTGTCATTCTAATCAAATGTGGGAATCCAGGGGGACTACTTCAATACTTGTTCTCAAACTTTGTGGAGGACTTAATCCCATATCAAATCCTTGCTGACAAAAGAAATACGTTTTCAGTAAATCCAATTTACATTTGAAATATTAGCATTGTTTCTTTTATCTGTTGGCGAAATATGAGATAATAATCAGTTATTGCAAAAAGATTGATTACGTTTTAGAAAGGATTCAGTAGTCTGTCTAAGATAAAATCAGTTGTTTTCCACCCCACCTTAAGCATTTAAAATGATCAGTACTTTTAGTCAATTCGAACTCAAACCGGCTCTCCATAAAGCATTAGACGAAGTTGGTTATGAAACTCCCACCCCAATTCAGGAGCAGACAATTCCGTTGTTGCTGGAAAAGAAAGACGTCTTAGGGCAGGCACAAACGGGCACAGGTAAAACCGCGGCTTTCGCTCTACCTTTGCTTTCCAACTTAAATTTACGGCAGAAAGACCCACAGGTTTTGGTGCTGACTCCAACTCGTGAATTGGCGATTCAGGTCGCGGAAGCTTTTAAAAAATATGCCTCTCAAATGAAAAGTTTTCATGTGCTACCAATTTACGGAGGTCAGGAATATCGTGGTCAAATACGCGGTTTACAGCGTGGAGCACATGTAGTGGTTGGGACTCCAGGACGCGTGATGGATCACATGCGCCGCGGTACTTTGAAACTTGGTAAGCTCAGTACACTTGTTCTGGATGAAGCAGATGAAATGTTGCGGATGGGATTTATTGATGACGTAGAGTGGATTCTTGAGCAAACACCTGAGGAAAGACAGATTGCGCTTTTTTCCGCTACCATACCGCAGCAGATTCGACGCATAGCCACGCGATATTTGAAAGACCCTGTACAAATTACGATCAAAGATAAAACCACCACTGCCCCTACTATCCGTCAACGTTTCTGGCCGGTAAGCGGGATGCATAAACTGGATGCGCTGACACGAATTTTGGAAGCAGAAAACTTTGAGGCGATGCTTATTTTTGTACGCACAAAAACCGCTACCGTGGAATTGTCCGCAAAACTTGAGGCGCGTGGTTATGCTTCCACTCCGCTGAATGGTGATATAAAACAAAGTCAGCGTGAACGTACAATCGAGTTTTTGAAGAATGGCAAACTGGATATTCTGGTTGCCACAGATGTTGCCGCACGCGGACTCGATGTTGAGCGAATTAGTCATGTAGTCAATTACGATATTCCACATGATACGGAAGGATATGTACATCGAATCGGTAGAACCGGCCGCGCTGGACGTCAGGGTGACGCGATTTTATTTGTTGCTCCGCGTGAAAAACGGATGCTGCATGCCATTGAAAGAGCGACAAACCAGAAGATTGAATTAATGGAACTTCCTTCAACCGAACTAATCAATGATCAGCGAATCGCAAAATTCAAACAGCGTATTACTGATACTTTGGCTACGGAAGAATTGGGTTTGTTTTATCAGATGATTGAACAATATCAACAGGAACATAATGTGCCTGCCCTGGAAGTCGCCGCTGCACTGGCCAAGCTTTTACAGGGAGACTCGCCCTTTATGCTACAGGCAAAAGCTAATCGGCATAAAGAAATTGAAAGTTGGCAGGACGATGATTCTAAACCCCGTAAAGGTCGCGGTGCGGATAGAGGAAAAGAACGCGGAAAGGAACGTGACAAAGGTCGTGGAAAAGATCATGATAGAGCTCCTAAAAAGGAACTTCCTCTGGAAGAGGGTATGGAACGTTTCCGGCTGGAAGTCGGGCACAATCACAATGTAAAACCAAACAACATTGTAGGCGCGATTGCAAATGAAGCAGGACTCGAAAGTCAGCATATAGGACGCATCAATATTTATGATGACTACAGCGTAATTGATTTGCCGGAAGGAATGCCTAAAGACGTTTTCAGTGACTTGAAAAAAGTTTGGGTGGCAGGCAAGCAGTTAAATATTTCGCTGTTAAAAAAAGATAGAAAGTCAAGAAGCTCAAAGCCCAGTGACAGAGAAGAAAGAAGCGGCAAGGGCGGAGGAAAAAGTTTTTCAGCTCCGAAAGCAGGGCGAAAAAAGAAAATGAGCAGAAAATGAGTTTGGGAGGAAGTTGTTCAGTTTATTTTAAAAACAGCGCCGCTTCCGGTTTTTTCTAAAAGTAATTTTCAGCATTCCGCAATCCCTGCCAATTGTCCCAAAGTGATCGGTTTGAGAGGAGGTCGTCCACGGAAAAAGCCGACTTCCTGCGCTGATTTTCCTTGAGTATTTGCGACAATTTCCGCGACCGTCAAAGCGCACATCCTTCCCTGGCAAGGACCCATTCCGCAGCGTGTAAAAGCTTTCATTTGGCTCAGATCAAGCGCACCCCATTCCACCGCCTGACGAATCTGTGCTGCCGAAACTTCTTCGCAGCGGCAAACCAAAGTGGCATCGTCCGGAGGAACCAATGTTTCCGGATTCGGAGGATAAAGATGTTCCAGAAAGGGGCGCACCGCCTGATGATGACGAATTGCTTTTCGATAAGATTTGGACGCTGAATCCCTTTGATTTTTTGTAATCGCACCCAACTGACAAGCAATTTCAAGTGCGGCAAGATGTCCGGATGCTTCTGCGGTTAAGGCTCCGGCAACGATTCCTCCATCACCCGCAACCGCAACGCCTTCCACGCTAGTATTGCCCCACTCATCCAACAATGGATGCCAGTAACGCTGAAGTTTATTCCAACTGTGTTCACAACCCAACTGCCGTGTGAGTTGAGTGTTAGGAACGATTCCTTCATGAAGCAAAAGTGTTTCCAGCTCAAATTTTCGGGATTGTCCACGATGAGTGAAACACACTGTTTCGAGACGTTGTGTGCCTTCTGCACGTAGATTTTGAATTCCGGAAAAGACAGGAATCCCAGCTCGACTCACCTGCCGTTTTAGGCGCAATCCTTTGAGCAAATATTCAACTGCCCGCAAAGCTTGCGGAAGATACGGTAGTGCTTTCAGGTAAGACGAAAAGTTTATGGTTTCGAGAATTGCCAAAATTTCGACTTCCGCCTCCACAAGTCGGGAGGCCGCCAACCACAATAACGGACCACTCCCGGACAGCACCACTCTTCCGGAAGGCACTGCACCAGAAGACTTGAGTAGCACATCCGCTGCCGCCGCGCCCATTACTCCTGGAAGAGTCCAGCCCGGAATTGGAACAGGACGCTCCATTGCTCCTGTTGCAACTAGTAAACGTCGGACTCCGACTTGAAGCGATTTTCCATTCCGCAAAAAATGCACTGCTCGATCTGGGTCTACTTGCCAGACTGCAGCTCCTGATAAAAATTCGATTCCTGCCTTGCGAAAAGCGTTTTCCAGAGTTTGTCCGTGTTGATAATCAGCACCGAGCAGCTCATAAGTTTCAGGTCGTAAATTTTGGGTTGTACGGACGGAACGATATATTTGTCCTCCAACTTCGCTTTGTTCATCCAAAACCAATACCGAAATTTGATACTTTTTGGCTTCGAGTGCTGCGGCCATCCCAGCTGCTCCAGCACCAATAATCACCAGATCGTAAATTTGTTTCATGCGGAATCTCCATCATTCAAAGCATGTCTGCGGATTTTCATTCCCTCTTGAACAGGAATCAAACAGCTTTGCAGATTTGGCTGTCCATCTATTTCCAGCAGACACTCAAAGCAGACACCCATCCAGCAGTATGGTGCACGTGAAGTTCCGCTGACTGGAGCAGTCCGTATATGTTTCACCCCTGAGCACAAAAGTGCTGCTGCAACGCTTTCGCCCTCATACGCAGCAATCTGCTTTTCTTCAAAGAAGATGGTTATTTTTTTTGATTTTGAACTTTGAATCCGTTTAAGCATCAAACCTCCTTGAATGAAACTGTTCAAAACCTTCCGGAGTTGTCCCTTCAGCAATCCAGTGTGAAATCCGGCTCGCGTGTAGCGGGGCGAGAGTGATGCCGCTATGGGAGGTAACAACAAAGGCTCCAGGACAGTTTTCGGATTCGACGTAGATCGGTTTGCTATCCGGAGTGAGAATGCGCAAGGCTCCCCAGCAGCGTACCATTTGCAATTTTGACAATTCCGGAAAAACCTGAACCGCGTGGCGTGCAAGGCGGCGTATTTCATCCAATGTGGTTCCGCAGTCAAGACCCACATCTTCATGCGATGCGCCGATCATGAAGGAGCCTTCAACTGTTTGGCGGAGAGTGACAAAAGGCTGCGCGAGCAAAGGCAGTGTCCGTTCAGTCACAAGAATTTGTCCACGCTGGGGATGAATCGGAATTTCCAGTCCAATTTGACTCGCCAATGTTTTGATTCCCAAACCACATGCCAGCACCACTTTTTTCGCCGAAAATCGTTCCGTAGTTGTCTGGACATCAAAGCAATCATTCCGGAAAGAAATTGATTCAACTTGCTGGTCCGGATAATAGCTGGTTCCGCTTTTTTTGATTGCGGCCGTCAATGCGCTCAACAAAAGCAGAGGATTCAGGTGTCCGTCCAGCGTTGAAAAAGAAGCGCCGGAAACGAAATCTCCCAAGCGCATTTCCGGAATCAATTCCTGCATGTTCCGGCTATTCAGCATTTCGCATTTGTCGATCCCAACAGAATTTGCAACGCAGTTTGCTGTTTCCTGCCGCAGCTGCTCCAATTCCGCTTTTCGCAGAGAAAATTCTTCCTCGCCCAGACAAACTTCAAATCCACCCGGTTGCTGATAGTCCACATCAATTCCGGTTTCCTCGAGTAAATCCGCAGAAAACTTCGGCCAAGTTTGCGCGGCTTCCAGAGTCCATTGTGCGTAACGCGGCATTCCAAGTCCTTTTCCCTGTACCCAGACAAGTCCGAAATTTCCCCGTGAAGCGTTGGGCGCGCTTCCGCCTTGGTCCAACAATGTCACTTGCGCACCTCGTTCCGTCAGTCCATACGCCACTGCCGCACCGATAACTCCTCCGCCAATCACCAAAATATCTGCGGTATTCATGTTTAATCAGTTTTGATTGTTTAGTAAATAGTCTGAAATCTTAATGATATTATTGTAGTAGCCTGACCCTGTTTGAAATGTCAATAAAATGAAACTTCATTCTTCTCCAATTTTACTATAAGATAGAGGTTCATCACACAAAAATTTCTACTGCATATTTTTATTAGTAATTAGCTGACTACTATCATGACTCCACTTTCCTATTTAAACAACGCTGATATTGGCGCATTTGAAGGACTTTATCAGCAATATCAACAAGACCCCGATTCTGTTGATCAGGAGTGGCGAAATTTTTTTGAAGGTTTCGAATTTTCAAAAACAGATTATTCACAAGTTAAGGCAAAAAAAACGGATAAAAGTCTTGCTGAAGATTTTGTGCCGGAACAATTTCAAAAAGAACTGTCGGTCAGTAACCTGATAGGTGCTTATCGTCAGCGTGGACATATGTTCGCAAAAACAAATCCTGTAAGGCCGCGTCGAAAACATGATGGTCCAATTGACCTGGAGAACTTTGGTTTGGGCGAAGCGGATATGGATACGGAATTTCACGCAGGATCCAGAATTGGACTGGGAACTGCTACTTTAAGGGAAATACAGGAGCTTTTGGAGCAAACTTATTGCGGTTCAATCGGTGTGGAATATAAATTTGTGCGGACGCTGGAGATTATCACCTGGTTAGAGCAAAAAATGGAATCCTGCCGCAACACGCCAAATTTTTCCCGTGAAGAGAAAATAGAACTTTTGCGCAAAACAAATGAGGCTGTTGCTTTTGAAAGCTTTCTCCACACTAAATTTGTAGGTCAAAAACGTTTTTCACTGGAAGGCGGAGAATCAATTATTCCGGCACTTGATACAGTTGTAGAATATGGAGCAGAACTTGGAGTTGAGGAGTTTGTTATCGGTATGGCTCATCGCGGTAGGCTGAATGTTTTAGCAAATGTTCTGGGAAAAACATATAACGATATTTTTGCTGAATTTGAGGGCAAAGCAATTGGATCAGACGGATTTGCCGGTGATGTTAAATACCACATGGGCTATTCAAGTGACAAAAAAGTTCGCAGCGGAAAAAAAGTGCACTTGAGTTTGACGCCAAATCCTTCACATTTGGAAGCTGTAAATCCGGTTGTAGCAGGAATTTCACGCGCGAAAATAGACCAATATCACGATGGTAATGTTAAAAAACTGGTGCCGATTCTGATTCATGGAGATCATTCACTGGCCGGTCAGGGTATCGTCTATGAAGTTCTGCAAATGTCGCAGTTGCCTGGATATGGAACGGGAGGAACTGTGCATCTAGTGATAAATAATCAGGTTGGTTTTACTGCGGATTATGGAGAGGGGCGTTCCAGCACCTATTGTACAGATATAGCAAAAACGACACTTTCTCCGGTATTTCATGTAAATGCCGATGATATTGAAGCAGTGGTTTATGTGATAAAACTGGCCCTTGAATTTCGTCAAAAATTTCATCGGGACGTGTTTGTTGATATTTTAGGTTATCGGCGGCATGGACACAACGAAGCGGACGAACCAAGATTTACACAGCCCGATTTGTATCGACGTATTGCCAGGCATCCAAAAGTCCGTGAGGTCTACAGTAAGAAACTCGTTGAGTCCGGAAGTTTGACTGAAAAAGAAACGACCGAAATAGAGGATGAATTTAAACAGTACCTTGTCGATCGTCTTGAAAAAGCAAAACAACAGGAAACCGCTTCTGTGACTTCATTTTTGAAAGGAGTCTGGTCCGGAGTCCGAAGAGCGGAAAAAAAGGATTTTGATGTATCTCCGCAAACAGGTGTTGCAGAAAATAAATTTTTGGAAATCAGCGAGCGGGTGACGGATTTGTCACGAAACGGAAGTTCGGACTCTAATTTGAAATTCTTTGCGAAAATCCAAAAGCTCTATCAAAACCGCCGCAAAATGGTTGCAGAAGATAAACAACTTGATTGGGGAATGGCAGAAACTATGGCATATGCGGTTTTGGTCACAAACGGGACTCCTGTCAGACTAAGTGGTCAGGACAGCGGCAGGGGAACATTTGCCCACCGTCATGCAATAATCACCGCGGAGGACAACACCAAACACGTTCCTCTGAACCATATTTTTGATGGACAGGCACCGTTTGAAGTTTACAATTCGTTTCTCTCAGAATATGGAGTTCTGGGTTTTGAATACGGATATGCTTATGCCGCTCCGACTTCTTTAACAATTTGGGAGGCGCAGTTTGGGGATTTTGCAAATGGAGCACAAATTATAATTGATCAGTTTATTGCATCATCTGAAACAAAATGGCATAGGATGAATGGCGTGGTGCTCCTGTTGCCGCACGGACATGAGGGGCAAGGATCGGAACATTCTTCTGCGCGAATAGAACGCTTTCTCATTCTTTGTGCGAAAAATAATATGCAGATCATAAACTGTACAACTCCTGCAAATATCTTTCATATTTTGCTGCGCCAAATGGCTTACCCGTTTCGAAAACCGCTGGTTATATTTACACCAAAAAGTTTGCTGCGTCACCCTTTGTGTGTGAGTCCGCTCGATGATTTTCTGGAAGGAACTCGCTTCCAGGAAGTCATTGATGATCAAATTTTGGATGCAGAATCTGTCCGGAAAGTTTTGTTTTGCAGTGGTAAAGTGTATTATGATTTGCTTGATCGTCAGCAAAAAAAGGATGTCAGCGACATTGCGATTGTGCGTTTGGAACAGCTTTACCCTTTTCCTGAAAAACAACTGCGCTCGATATTTAAACGTTATACGAAAGCAAAACAATGGCGTTGGGTGCAGGAAGAGCCGGAAAATATGGGTGCGTGGAGTTTCGTTTTGCGTACATTCCTTAAAGCAGGTAACAGTCTGGAACTTGTTGCACGTGAAGCAGATAGCTCGCCTGCGGTCGGTTCGCCAAAACTGCACGTAAAACAACAGGAAAATCTTGTGCGAAGAGCATTTGAGGATTAACACAGTTTTGCATTCTCTCAGATTCATCATTATTTACTAACCCATTTAAAGGTCTCTTTTATGTCTATTGTGGAAATAAAAATTCCGAGTCCCGGAGAATCAATCACTGAAGTTGAAATCGGCAGTTGGTTCAAAACAGATGGTGATTATGTCAAACTTGACGAAACAATTTGCGAAATTGAAACCGACAAGGCGACCTTACCTCTGATTGCGGAAAGTGATGGTGTACTGAAAATTTTGCTGCATGCAGGAGAAATCGCGAATGTCGGTGATGTGGCCTGTTCGATTGATACTGCTGCCGCGAAGCCGAAATCTGTTTCAACCAAAATATCCAGAGATTCTTCCGAAAAATCAACTGTTGAGGATAAATCAGTTGCGAATGCGGATTCCTATGCAGAAGGACATCCCTCACCAGCCGCAAGAAAAATGATGGCTGAACAAGGTTTAACAGGTGTTTCCGGAGAAGGTCCAGGAGGGCGGATTACAAAACAGGATGTGCTTCAACATGCTCAACAAGTTCCTGAATCTGTTGCTTCAACTACGGTATCAAAACAGGCGCCGCCACCTGTTGTTTCCGCTTCCAGAAATATAAAGAGGGAACGATTGTCCCGATTACGTAGAAAACTTGCGGAACGTCTGGTTGCGGTAAAAAACGAAACTGCAATGTTGACGACTTTTAATGAAGTTGATATGCACGCAATTATTGAGTTACGCAGTCAGTGCAAAGAAACGTTTCTGGAAAAATACGATGTAAAATTGGGCTACATGAGCCTTTTTACCAAAGCTTGTACAGAAGCATTGAGGGACTTTCCGGCAGTAAACGCGCAGTTGGATGGAGAAGAAATAGTTTTTCACGACTATGTTGACATGGGAATTGCCGTTAGCGCGCCCAAAGGTTTGATGGTTCCGGTAGTTCGAAATGCGGAATCATTGACACTGGCACAAATTGAAATGGAAATCGGCAGGCTTGCTAAACGCGCCCGTGACAACAAACTCAGTATAGACGAAATGGCAGGCGGAACCTTCTCTATCACAAACGGCGGAGTTTTCGGTTCGATGCTTTCAACTCCAATTCTGAATCCTCCGCAAAGTGCAATTCTGGGAATGCACAATATCGTTGATCGGCCAATGGCAGTAAACGGAAAAGTCGAGATTCGTCCCGTAATGTATTTGGCCTTGTCATACGATCACCGCATTGTCGATGGCCAGCAATCGGTGAGTTTTTTAGTTCGTGTAAGAGAATATCTGGAAAATCCGACAAGGATGCTTTTGGTTTAAAAAAGGCACTGAGGCAGAAAAAAGGCACTGAGGCACTTAGACACGAAGTATGAGCTAAGATCAAGATGGGAACGATAAACACATTTCGTGATTTGATTGTTTGGCAAAAATCTATGGATTTGATAACACAGATCTATCGAGCATACGGAAAATTTCCAAAGAGTGGAGTTTTATGGTTTGGTTTCACAGTTACGCCGTTGTGCAGTTTCAATTCCAAGTAATATTGCAGAAGGGTATGGACGAAGATCAACCAAGGATTATATTCGTTTTCTGCAAATTTCAGTAGGTTCATTATATGAGTTACAAACTCAACTGGAAATTGCGAAAAACTTAGAATACCTTTCTGAGCATGAATTCAACGGCCAATATGAAACAACTCGAGAAATAGAACGAATGCTGCTATCTCTGATTAGCAAAATCAAAAGGGCTAGTTGAATTTAGTGCCTTAGTGCCTAATCAAGTAATGCCTTAGAACCTTTTTTACTTTCTCTCAATATAAAAAACAATGCCTGAATTTCAAACAACAATAATCGGTTCCGGTCCAGGAGGATATGTTGCCGCGATCCGCTGTGCGCAGTTGGGGATGAAAACCGCAATCATTGAACGCTATCCTACGTTGGGAGGAACATGCCTCAATGTAGGCTGTATTCCTTCAAAAGCACTGCTGGATTCAAGTGAGCATTTTGAAAACGCCAACAAGCATTTTGAGGCACATGGAATAAAGGTGGAAAAGATTGAACTTGATTGGCCAAGAATGCGTCAGCGTAAGGACGAAGTGATAGAGCAGACTTGCGTGGGGATTCAGTTTTTGATGAAGAAAAATAAAATCAGAGTTATTAACGGACATGCCACTTTTAAGGACAAACAAACGATTTCTGTAATTGGGGCAGACGGGGCCGAGGAAACAGTGAGTACAGAGCGTGTTATCATTGCGACGGGTTCCAAACCATCCAGTATTCCAGGAGTGGTTTGTGATAAAAAGCGTATCATAACCTCCACCGAAGCCCTGAGTTTGGAAAAGGTTCCGGAAAAACTAATTGTGATTGGCGGAGGCGTAATCGGGTTGGAACTAGGTTCTGTTTATGCCAGACTTGGCACAGAAGTTCAGGTAGTGGAATTCCTTGATCGCCTTATTCCAGGAATGGATTTTTCGCTTGCAAAAGAAATTCAACGGATTTTAAAAAAACAGGGTATGAAATTTTTTCTCAGCCATGCGGTTCAAAACGTGAGTGTTGAAGGAGAAGGCGTAAAGGTGGTTGCTAAAAACAAAAAGGACGAAGAAGTAGAATTCCGCGGAGATTATTGTTTGGTCGCAGTTGGACGCCGGCCTTACACGGACAATCTAGGTTTGGAGAACATTGGTGTTTCTCTAGATGAACAGGGGCGCATTCCGGTTAACGAAAATTTGGAAACAGCAGTTCCCGGAATTTATGCAATTGGTGACGTGGTGGCAGGAGCAATGCTGGCACACAAAGCAGAAGAAGAAGGAACGTTTGTGGCAGAAACGATGGCCGGTCAAAAACCGCATATCAATTACAAAGCAATTCCGGGCGTGCTTTACACATGGCCGGAGGTGGCGGGTGTGGGCTTTACCGAGGATGAATTGAAGGCTGAAAATTACAACTACAAAACCGGCAGTTTCCCTTTTAAGGCACTTGGACGCGCCCGTGCATCGATGGATACAGACGGATTTGCAAAAGTTCTGACGGATAAGGAAACCGACGAAATATTAGGTATTCATCTGGTTGGCGCACGTGCCGCAGATTTAATTGCGGAAGCAGTTGTTGCGTTGGAATATCGCGCCAGTGCGGAAGATATTGCCAGGATGTCACATGCGCATCCGACATATGCGGAAGCGATCAAAGAAGCAATGCTGGACGCCACAGATAAACGTTCGATTCACATGTAGTGACAAAAAGTAATGCCAGTCGATGACAACAGGGCTACGCACCGAATATTGATTGTTGACGATATTGAGGACAACTGTGTTTTGATTGAAGACCATCTGCGGCGTAAATTGAAGTGTGAGTTTCGTAAGGCTTCGTCGGGCAAGGAAGCGTTGAAAATTCTGGATAACTGGCGTCCGGACTGCATTTTGATGGATATTATGATGCCGGAAATGGACGGTATTGAGGCCACGAAACGCATCAAAATGATTCCTGTATGTCACGATATTCCTGTTTTGATGGTTACCGCCAAACAGGAAATGAAATCCTTTGAGGACGCTTTTGATGCGGGAGCAGTGGATTATATTTACAAGCCCATTGATCGAACCACTTTAGTGGCTCGTGTAAAATCTGCGTTGCGCAGCAAAGAAGATATTGATCGAATCAAAGAACTGAATCAGGAGTTATTTCAAAAAAAAGAGGAGCTTAGCAATTTTTCACACACGGTCAGTCATGATCTGAAATCTCCAATTGTAGGTGCCGCCAGCCTCTATGATTTATTTCTGTACCGGATTAAGAATGAATATCCGCAAATTGTTGAGGATGAAAGTATAAAAGATATTCTGGAGCGAATTCCGCAGACATTCCATAAAATGCTGGATTTCATCAATACGCAACTTGATTACGCAGAAGCAGGGCAAGTAATTGGGGAATTGGAGTCAGTTTCAATGGAGAAACTAATCAGGACTGTGATAGTAAATTTTGAGTATGCGGAACGTGAAGGAATGGTCAGTTTTGGCAAACTTCCGGAAATGCCTGAAGCACGGTGTGATCCAATCCGGATGCTGAAAGTTTGGCAAAATCTGATTGCAAATTCCATCAAATACAGGGGTTCAAGAAATCCGGTGCAAATCGAATTTGGTGGAGACGAAAGTGCAGGCACGGTTAAATATTGGATACGTGATAACGGTCCCGGAATAATTCAGAAATTTCAGGATAAAGTGTTTGAAACAAATGCGCGCTTGAATTACGATGTAGAAGGTTACGGATTTGGCTTGGCCACAGTTAAAAAAATTGTCGAAGCACATGGCGGCAAAATTTGGATTGATGCTGAAATCACAGATGGAGCATGCTTTGTTTGTGAACTTCCACAAGAATCAGTGAATATTGAGTGAAATATGGAAAATCAGGAAAGCAAAACTAAGATAATAAGGACTAAATCAAAAAAGCTTGTGCGTCACTTATGGCCTTTTGCAAAAAAAGAAAAACCTGTTTATAACCTTAAGACCATTAAAATCCCCAGAACAACTGGGCGTGCCCTGAAAATATTGGTAATGCTTATACGCACACCTGGAATTCGTATGCTCCTCATTCCGCTGCTTTTGCGTCAGGCGGGTCTGCCAAGTTTACGAAAAAGCAAAGTTGAAGATAATCCTGTGATGGAGCCGTTCCATCCTGTGGATAGTAAAATTAATTCTGCAGACGCAAAAAAATCAATCAAGCAGTTTATTGATTCAGTAGATAAGAAACGACCAGCTTTAACTGCCGCTAAGAACGCCATTTCCGCAAAGCAAAGTCTTTTTCAGCCGGAAACGTCAGCCGATTTTCATCAGGCTTATCTGGAAGGAAAAACAACTCCTGTAGATGTTGCCATGCGTTTGCTGGACATCATTCGCAGTATTGAAGAAAGCGCTGTGCCCTTACGTCCGTTTATCGCATGGGAAGAAAAGGAATTGATGCGGCAGGCAAAAGCTTCAACTGAGCGTTATGAACGCGGTGAATCATTGGGGATCCTGGATGGTGTTCCGGTTGCCGTAAAAGATGAGCTGGATATGTTGCCGTTTCCGACAATGGTCGGTGCCAAATTTTACAACAAAAAAGCACCTTTAAAGGATGCGACCAGTGTTGCCCGCCTACGTTCTGCAGGGGCACTGATGGTGGGTAAAACCAATATGCACGAAATTGGTATTGGAGTCACCGGACTCAATATCCATTATGGAACAACAAGAAATCCGCATCATTTAGATCATTATCCAGGAGGATCTTCAAGCGGTTCCGCTGCCGCTGTTGCCGCAGGATTGTCGCCAATTGCGCTTGGAATGGATGGTGGCGGATCAATCCGGATTCCTGCCAGTTTGTGCGGTGTTGTCGGTTTAAAAACAACCTGGGGCCGAATCAGTTCTGCCGGCGCTGCTCCACTTTCCTGGAGTATTTCGACACTTGGTCCAATCACTTCCACGGCTAATGATGCCGCCCTGGCCTATTCTTTTCTTGCCGGACCTGATCCCAAACAACTACTTACGCAAAATCAACCACCTGTTGAATTGCGGGATTTTGGTGACGCAAATTTGACAGGAGTAAAACTGGGTAAATTTTCAGCGTGGTTCAATCATGCGTCTGCGGATATTGTTAATAATTGTGAACGAATGCTGGATGCTTTTATATCACAAGGAGCTACCGTAGAGGAAATTGAAATTCCTGAATTGAATGAAGTGCGTATGGCCCATGCAGTTACGATTGGGACCGAAATGCTGACTTCACTGCAAGCGCATTTTAAAACGTTTCGACAACCTTTTGGATTGGATGCATTGCTTAATCTCACCCTTGCGAAAGAGTTTAGCGGGAGTGATTATGTAAAAGCTCAGCGGATACGTGCCCAACTGATAAGAAACTTAACCCAAATATTTCAAAACGTTGACGCGATTGTAACTCCGACAACAGCCTGTACTGCTCCTCCTATTCTGCCGGATTCTTTGACTCATGGAGAATCAGATCTCAGTACATTAACGGAGTTGATGCGTTATGCTCCGGAAGCAAGTATTGGCGGCTTTCCCGCGATTTCATTTCCGGTAGGATACGACGCAAAGGGTTTGCCGGTGGGAATGCAGATAATGGGACGTCCCTGGGAAGAATCTTTTTTGTTGCGGATGGCAAAAACCTCAGAACAGTTTTTTGCGCGTAAACCACCGATGATGCGCTTCTCACTTTTGCCAAGTTAATCCGGAATGATGCTGTAATGCAGGTGATTCTTCTTTTAATTATTTCGGAAAAGTCTTGTTTTAACTCCGGAATGACAGCTAAAATAAGAGGATTGGTTTGGGCCAGTAGCTCAGTTGGTTAGAGCTGACGACTCATAATCGTCCGGTCGCAGGTTCAAGTCCTGCCTGGCCCACCAATAATTTGATGCTTTGCGGGAATTGAACTTTTTTAAAAGTTTTTTGGAATCCACTTAGTTGTCTTTCATTCCGGATTTTCTTTTGATCCAGCCATTTCATGCCCTCATTTCATCCGCAGTAACTGTAATGTGACGTTGGAAAGTGTTGTCTTCATTGTGACAAGACTTATGCTTAATCATGTCAAGAAACTATCTATAATAGGAAAAATTTGAAAATGAAATCATACAAAACAATCTTGATTCTGGCTGTTCTAATAATTGTCATCGTCTCTTCTTGTAAAAAGTCATCCGAAGAAATTTCAATTGCAGGAAAATATTGTGATGACTGGGCCACCAAGGATGCAAATGGTTACCGTTTTTCTAACAATGTCTGGGGAAAGGGTTCTTACCAGAATGGGGTAGATTACTCAGCTTGTATAACTGTAACGGATGACTACCCCGCAGGAACTGTGATTGAATGGAGTTGGCCCTCGACTAACGGTGGTGTACGTTCTTATCAGGAAGCCTATGTTGGTCGAAAACCGTGGGATTCAAATGGAACTGATAATTCACCATTTCCAATCCAAATAAATAATCTGAAACAATTCAAGGTTGAATTTGATTTGGAAAGAAGTTATTCATCTAACGGCTTTAACATTGCTTTGGAGAGTTGGTTGTCTAATGATCCTGATGGAGGACAATCTGCCATCACAGATGAGGTCATGATCTGGTTACACGAAGGTAGTGATCCTAGTCCATCAGGCGGAAATGGAAACTCTGCAAATTTAGCGCTGACACCATCTCATGCCGTTTGGCGAAATGCAAACCACAGTGGTTGGGACTATTCCGCAGTAGTTTTTTACACAGATTATCTTAGCGGTACAGTAGATCTGAAGCTTGTGCTTGATGAATGGAAAAGACTTGGTTGGGTTACAGGTGAGGAATATATCCTTGATCTGGAGTTGGGCGCAGAGGTTGTTTATGGAGATGGCAGTTTAACTATAAAAAAGTTCATCGTAACTGCAAA
>JAESQU010000076.1 GCA_016764995.1 SAR324 cluster bacterium
GGAAAATCATGAGCATGGAATTATCGATAATTGGTTGCGCCATATCAAGGATGTCATTCGTTTCAACACAGAAAAATTTGAGGGGCTTGATCATGAAAAGAAGCTGGATTTGCTCTGTGAAATGAATGTCAAAGAACAAGTCACGAACATTTGTAACACAACCATTGTCCAGAAAGCCTGGAAAAATAGAAAAGATCTGACGGTTCACGGTTGGATATACAGTATTAAAAATGGAGTTCTAAAACATTTAGTTACTCACGATTCGGCAAGTAAAGTATAAATGTGAAAAGGAAATTAACTAAATGCGGGAAGTGTAAATTTAGTGTATTCAATGCTGTGAGTTCAGTCTGCAAGTGATATAGGCAGTCACCTTAGATGATATAAAGTGAGAGAAAGACCGCCACCCAGATCCAATCGACGAAATGCCAGAAAAGTCCTGCAATGTCTAGCGCAAGATAGTTTTCGGAGCTATAACGTCCTCTGCCTGCAGCAACTGCAATGCAGCCAAGATAAATCAAACCAGCAAGTACATGTGCTGCGTGAAAGCCGGTAAGCAGGAAAAAAGTTGAGGCAAAGACATGTCCGGAAAACGGACGTTCGTCAAAGACTTCGGAAAACACTAAAGACAATTCAAAATATTCATATCCTTGCAGCATAAGAAAAAGGGAACCCAGAGAAATCGTTAACCACAATTGACGAAGCATCCCTTTTTGGTCGTTCCTTTTGATGGCAGCCACCGCACTTCCCATCGTAAAACTGCTTGAGAGGAGAAAGACCGTGTTAATGCTGGTAAGTGTTACGTTGAGCAACTCACCCGAATCCGGCCAATCAACACTGAGTATTCTGAGATAAAAATAGCCCGCAATTAAAGAAGCAAACCCCATCACATCAGAAGCAAGGAAAACCCACATCATCAATTTAGCCGAGGAAAGTTTAGCGAGACGTCCTTCTTCACCCGGAAATGGAATGGTTGTTTCATTCATAATGCTGTTTTTGCGCAAAGAGCATGTTCAAATAATTCCAGACTGATGGCGGTTCTGAGGCAGGAAATCTTCAAGAACTTCCGGATGACTGTATTCGTATGGGCCGTGATAAACAATTGGTACAGAAAGTCCCCAGTTGCCGTGACCGGGATTTTTAACTGACCATTCGAGTGTGTTAGCATCCCATGGATTGGCTGGTGCCTCTTTTCCGCGAAAAATACTCCGGATAAAATTGAAGGCAAAGATCAATTGGGAAGCTCCCAAGATCAGGGCGCTGATGGTGATAAAGGTATGCAATCCCTGGGTTGATTCGAGAAAGGGATAGTTCATGGGTTCGGCAATGCGCTGCATGTGGCCGGCAAATCCAAGAAAATGCATTGTGAAAAAAGTCAGATTGAAGAAAATCAGGGTCAGCCAAAAATGGATCTGTCCCAATCGCTGATTCATCATGCGCCCAAATGCTTTGGGAAACCAGTAAGTTGTCCCTGCGAAAATGCCAAACAAGCTGCCTCCAAACAAGACATAATGAATATGAGCAACGACAAAATAGGTGTCGTGAAAAAAGATGTCTCCATAGGTTGAAGCAAGAAAAAGTCCACTCAACCCCCCAATCATGAACATGGAAAGAAAGGCCAGGGCGTGGAGCATCGGGACGCGCAAGCGGATATTGCCTCCTAACAAAGTAGCCAGCCAATTGAAGATTAAGATGGTCGGAGGGATCGTGATCAAGATAGTGGTAAACATGAAAAACTTGGCGGCTGTAGCATTCAACCCGCTCTGATACATGTGATGCGCCCAGACAATAAAAGACATCCCAGCAATGCTAATCAGGGAACCCACCATCATCTTGTAACCAAAAATAGGTTTCCGGGAGAACACCGAAATCACTTCGGAAACCACACCGAATGCAGGCATAATCATGATGTAGACAGCCGGATGGGAGTAGAACCAGAAGATATGTTGATAGAGCAATGGTTTCCCACCACTCGTTTCAGTGAGCTCGCCTGAAACAATAAGTTCCGGCAGGAAAAAACTAGTGCCAAAGGCATTGTCCAGAAGCAGCATGATCATTGCCGTTGTGAGCACCGGCGTTGCCAGCAGAGTCATGAAGGCGGTAATAAAGATTGCCCAAACTGGCAAAGGCATCCGTCCAAAAGCCATGCCTGGCGCACGCAGTTTGAAGACGGTGGTGATGTAGTTGATGGAACCCATGATGCTGGAAAACCCCAAAACCATCACTCCAATAATCCACAGGGTCTGGCCCATTCCTGCCAGCGCGCTCAAGGGCGGATAGGAAGTCCATCCGGCAGCAGCAGCGCCACCTTCTACAAAGAAACCGGATAAGACAATGATGCCTGCCAGGACATAAAGCCAAAAGGAAATCATGTTCAACAAAGGAGAAGCCATATCCCGCGCCCCGATTTGCAAAGGGAGTACGAAATTTGCGAACCATCCGTTCAACAAAGGAATGACGGCGAAAAAGATCATGATGGAAGCATGCATGGAAAACAGCACGTTGTAGAACTCCGGCAACATGAAGCCATCCTCATCTACCATTGTTTCCGGCAGAAGTGTCCCTCCCGGAAGTGGAGTGTCCGGGAATCCAAGCTGCCAGCGGACTGCCATGGCCAAACATCCTCCCAGGAATAACATCAGGAAAGAGGCAATCAGAAATTGCTTGCCGATCATCTTATGGTCCATCGAAAACACATAAGTTGTGAGAAAACTTTCCTTGTGGGACTGAACAGTGTCCAAGGTGACAGTTGTCATGAAATCTCCTAACCTTGAATTATTCCTCAGATTTTTCTTCGAGCCAGCTTTGAAACTCCTCCAGCGGCTCAACGACAAATCCTGCTTTCATGGTCGTGTGGCCCAATCCACACAATTCTGCACACACCAGATGATATTCCCCGGTTTCTTTGGCTTGGAACCAGACGTCAATGGTCTCTCCTGGCAGTGCATCTTGTTTGATCCGCAACACTGGAATGAAAAAGCTGTGGATCACATCCTTGGATCGTAATTTCACCTTCACAGGCACGTTGACCGGGACATGAATCAAGCCTCTAGTCACGACATCGTCTTCTGCAGCCGAATCATCCTCATCGATACCAAAAGGATTTTCCTCGTCAACGAGTTCGTTATCGGTTTCACCAAATTGTCCATCATCTCCCGGATAACGGATGTTCCAGGCAAACTGCTCTGCCAGCACTTCGATTTCCATCGCGTCTTCGGGGGCTTGATACTTGATCTTGTCCCAAACCCCTTCGCTGATCTCGCCCAGGACAAAAAATTCCCCGCCAAGGGTAAACACAGTCACCAGCACCAGCATGGTGGTTTCAAACTTGAAATTGCCATGCAGGTAAAGGGCTTTTCGATCCGGACGGTACCGGTATCGGATCACAGCAAATAACATCAATCCGATGACCACGATCCCCCCGATCATCGTGACCCAGGTAATAATAGCAGTCCCTTGATCCAGGGTTTGTCCGTAATTTGCGGAAATGTTAGGAGGAAACCACCAGCCTGAATAACCATCCTCTTTCATTGTTTTCCTTTTGATTTTGGCAGGCTAATTATTTTGAATAAGTGAAATCCACTGTCTTCACATCACTCTTTCCAACAGTAAACTCCTGGGTTTGGGTTCCCAATTTTTCATGCCAGGCGACAAGAGTGTATTTTCCTTCCGGAAGATCATCGATCTCAAATGCTCCGTCGCCGCCTGTTACTCTAAAGAAAGGGTGCTTCATGACTCCGACATAGGCCACCATCCAGGGATGAACATCGCATTTGATTTTGGACATTACTTTACTTTTGAGTTTCCCTTTTTTCTTTTTTATCTTCAGGGAGCCGGCTTTTTTGATTTTACGTTTTATGCTTTTACCGGGGTTTGCGGATCGGTTGTATTTATTTTTTCCAAGCAAATGGAAATTATGCTTGGTCTTGTCTCCGTTGTTGACAATCAGGGTTTCTCCAGCGAGCATCCCAAAGACACGGGGCGTGTATGCGCACCCTTTCTGGTCAAGCGTGACTATATTCTTTGATTTGAACTTTCCCTTCACTCCTTTGCCAATGTAAACGAATACCGACTGCAAGGTGCTGTTTTCATTGACTACAAGACTTTTGAAACGCGGCGGATCCTGACCTTTGTAAAACTCCAGGCAAGCTTTATCCTGGTCCATCTGGATGATTTTTGCTTTGGGAGCAGTGCCTTCAAACAGAACCTTTCCTTTAATTGTTGCCGCAGAAGTAATTGATGCAAAGCTGAAGTAAACCAGCGCTGCAACCGTAAGTAATTTAAGGTTTGTTTCCATTATTCCTCTTTGAAATTGAAAGCCTAAAAGTTACATTTTCAAGAAATTTTCCCATCTTTATCAACTTCAAAATTGAAACTTTCGACTTTTTCACTTTCAGGAAATTTGACATTAAGTTCTATTTCAAAGGGAGGATTGAGTCCTTTCATCAAAGGTGCCTGCAAAAAAGAATTCATCTTGTTTGGTGAGAGAAAGCGGCTAAACTCAACATCCTCTTCATCAATTTCACCACTGACTTTGATAAGGGCCCGGAAACGATCGACCTTGATCGGTTTTGTGAAGGCATTAAATAAAAACAATTGAAAGCCACAATCCTCGCTATAGGTTCCTTCAATGTGATGCATTTCGTTTGGCGCCATGAAAAATGAACCTCCCGCCTTGGCATCATGATCCTGATGCATACCCTCATCCTTGGAGTCCATTTTCATTTTCATACCCTCATCCTTGGAATCCATTTTCATTTTCGTACCCTCATCCTTGGAATCCATTTTCATTTTCGTACCCTCATCCTTGGAATCCATTTTCATTTTCATACCTTTTTTGGAATCCATGCTCATCTTCATTGCCATGCCTTTCATCGGCATTTTACCGGTATATTGCGCTCCTCCCAACTGATGCTCTGCTTCATTGGTCAGTTCAACCATGCGTTTACAGGCGGACATGTCCATCTTCATTTCATTCATGTCCTGTTTATCGGATTCCATTGACATCTTGGTGCCGCTGCTTTCAGCAGTGTGGTTTTCGGCCGGAGAAAGTCCCGGAAAAGCCATGCTTACAATCATTAAAAACAAAAGCAACATAATGATTTTGTTCATAATAATTGTAATATATGAGCGCTGTTTTACTTCACTGTTGCTTTTCAGATTAGAATAATTAGCCATATTAATTTCTCCATGTTAGGCGGTTATTGTAAGCAGGGTACAGCCTAAGTACCCCATTTAAAAAAGGCATTGGAACACAACCGTCTTCATTTGTAAAGCGGAAAACGGTCTCAGCCTAAAAGCAGAAAATTTTAGCAAAAATGACAAACAGCTAAAAAATTGATGATTTAATTCAGAAACCAGTTTCCAGGACGACTGTAACTCCGATCATTGAATCTCGTTCTACGAGCGCGGAAAGTTCATCCTCGGTGAGGTGCCCCGTGCCTGTTGGTCGTTGTGGCAGAACGAGATAGCGTAAATCAGCCGTGCTGTCATGCACCCGAACTTCAACCTCGTCCGGAATCTCAGTACCGAATTCCCGCAAAACTGACCTCGGTTCACGTACCGCACGTGAGCGGTATTCACGACTTTTGTACCAGTCCGGAGGAAGTCCGAGAAGCGTGCGCGGATAACAGGAACAGAGCGTACAGACAATCAGATTGTGAACATCAGGTGTGTTCTCCACAACCAGTAATTGCAACGGGCCGATGTCAAGCCCAAGTGTTTTTACTGCAGATGGCGCATCTTGCAGCAGCGACTGCTTGAACTGAGGGTCCACCCAGGCACGGGCTACGACTTGTGCGCCTCGTTCCGGACCACGGGAATCCATCTCCTCGACTGCTATCCGGATATCATCTTCACTAAGCACACCTTTTTCAATCAACAACTCCCGGACAGAAATTTCCAGGAATTGGTAATAAGTTCCGGATGAGGCATTTTCCGGATTGGTTTCGTTTGTTTGTTGGGCATTCATGTTTTCTCCGGATTTGATGGTTCTAACCAAAATTCGAAAATTTCTACGTCCAGCGTATCTCGTGGATTTCCATGATATTCCGACCAAACCTCATTTTGCTGGAAACGTACACGATAGAGGGGAACAATGGGGGCGTCGAATCGCCCAAAGGCCAGTTCTTCCGGATTACGATACTCTCCGGCAATTCGTTCTATTCGACCTTTGCAGCCTCTCACATAAAACGGTGTCCGAATATGTCCGGGAGGAGAACCTCTGCGAACTTGCACTGCATCTCCCGGATTAAAGGCAGTTGTCATGCCGCCTCCGTTTCATACCGTGACTGTACCTCTTCCAGTTTGCGGCTAAGTTCTTCGGTTGTCAGCAGCCCATTGTATTGCAGAGCCTGGGTGATGGAAAAAATCCAACGTTCGTAGTAGCTCATCTTTTCGTATGCATCCGGCGGTAAACTTTCTATGCCTTTACGTAGTTGATCAACGCTCATCAGTTTGGGAGATTTGGAGGTCAGCAGCACCAGCAATGCATCCACACGCTTTTCCCAAAGCTCATAATCATGTTCAACCTGTTTAATATGGCCTGCCTCCAGTCCCCCCATGTCGTGGTGGCTGCGGCTGGTGAAATCTCTTTCCATGCTGAACTCTCTCAAGTGAGGATGATTGACGCGAATGAGCGCAGTTTACTCCTGATTCAAAGATTAGTAAAACTTTATTTGGAAATGTTTGCGGATTTGCGGAAAATCATGTGACTGACTCTGATTAAGGTTGCCTTTCTCTAAATCTCAGCTAATTTTAATTCTTGTAATAAAATTTGCACTATCCAAAAAAAAAATATGTAACTTTTCAAACAATGATTCGATTTTACTCTTTAATATTACGAGAACTAAATCTGTTCTGTCATTTGATACAAGGCGCAGCAGTTAAATTTTATTCGTCATGAGGTAGCCGTAAAAAGCCCTATAACTGTGTCATTTCGAGCAAAGCGAGAAATCTTACATAAGATAAACGTTGATATTATTAAGATTTTTAATTACAGTCGAAATGACAAATGGTGGATTTCAGACTTTTCATGTGGCCATGTGTCCTTGACCTCTACAATTTATATTTTTTAGAAATATTAATAAACCAATGAAGGAACTCAAGACTAATCCAAGAGCTGTTTTGGCCGGTATCAGAAATGCCCTCGGTGTGCCTGCACTACTGCTCTTTGCTGCAATGACGGGGTTTGGATCTTTTGCACAGGAACAGGGGTTATCACTTTATATGTCCATGCTGTCTACGATTTTAATCTGGGGTCTGCCTGGACAGGTTGTTCACGTGGAACTTTATGGTATGGGTGCTCCCTTAATTGCAGTCGTTCTTGGTGTGGCAGGAGCAAACGCGAGATTTATGCCGATGACACTTTCAATGATGCCAGTTTTTGATGACTCTCCTCACAATCGTCGCTGGAATTATTTTCTGGCCCATTTGATTTCGATCAACACCTGGTCTGAAATGCTTAAAACAGGTCCTGAAATTAGAGCAGATCGCAGGATGGCCTATTTTCTGGGCTTTTCCTTCACCTGCATGACAGCGGGGATCATCGGTGTTCTGCAGGGATACATACTTTTTGAAAGCATGCCGCAAACGGTATCGCTCTGTTTTGTTTTTCTGGTTCCTGTTTATTTTGGACTGATTATGTCAAATACGGTACATCCTCCTTTTCTACTCGCTTTTGTTTTAGGCTGTGTTCTTGGACCGCCAATGCATCTGTTGACAGCTGAATGGGGTCTGGTGTTGACAGGGTTGATTACAGGTACATTGGCCTATTTGCTGCGTCACAAGCTTCAAGTCCTCTTGAACAAAAAAGAAGACAATGGTTGAGACATCGGCCTGGATATTTTTTTTATCCGCGGTTCTAGCAACTTATGTATGGCGTTTTGCCGCGGTCATGATCAGCCATCGGATCGAAGCTAACCATCCGATTTTTGAGTGGTTCACCTGCCTGGCGTATGGAATCATTGCCGCACTGGTGGCCCGGACACTTATTCTTCCGACAGGCCTGCTGGCATTACTTCCGCTTTGGCATAGATTGATTCCCATGGCTCTGGCCTTTCTGGGCTTCTATCTGCTGGGGAAACGTCTCTGGGTCGGAATTGTATTTGGTGAAACAGGCTTAATTGCACTTATGTTGTTAAATGAGTTGCTGTAGGCAGTAAAGAAATCATCTACAACTTACACAGATGGGGATACCTGGACAAAAGTTTATCCCAAATAACATTTTTCGTTAAAGGCAATTATTCCATCAAAAGCCATGGAGATACCTCCCTCAAAGGAACTGCACCGAAAACCAAACCAAAAAACCAAACACCGTAAAATCAAATCCGTCAACCCACCACCAGATGCCATTGGAGCCATGAAAATTTTCCGTTGACTCATTTTTATTTTCCTATATATTAAAATTCCCTTGACTCGTTTTTATTTTCCTATATATTAAAAACGTGAATCATACTTGAAAAGGCTTGCATAGCTGATATGCCGCCTGTATATTTTTCGATTGTTTACCTAATTCCAAAGGAGTCTACATGAAAAAGTTTCTTGTTTTTACGGCAGCTGCCTTCCTGCTTGGGTCCGGATACGCATCCTCGCAGGATAAAACATCACAGATGGGAATCGGGATCTACGACCTGATCATCAAGCACACGAACTTCATCAAGGGGAGTTGTGAAACCCATTTGTGCAATCTCGTTTCTGAAGACAAAAACATCAAAGTGGAAATCAAGCGTGTGGCATTTGACCTGTTTTTAAGCAGAGATCTGAACATCATTATGGACATCAATGTGGACAGCATCCTGTTCAACTGTCAAGCGAAAGCGCCCTGCGAATCGGGGCTGGTCGTCCACTACCACAATGACGCCAACCTTATCCGTGTTTACATCAAGAATTCGGATTATTCCATTGAAGCCAGCACCAAAGGGGAGGTCAAACTTCTCAACGGCTGGCTCAAAAAACTGCTTGACTTGGCCAGAGCGGCCTAAAGTTTTTCTGGAAGGCGCTACGCGGCGCCTTCACCTTCTCTGAATCCCTTCCAAATCCTACCCACTTGTCTGTGGGCTCTGGCGTTTTAGCGGTGTTGTTCATCCGTTCTCCCTTTCTTTTAACCTCATCTGCCTCTAGCCGAGTTTTTCCGCCTGGTTCTTCAAATGGAAATCGGGATGGACGACAACCTGGGCTAAACATGTTTTTCAGGCAGAAGCCAGCATCAACCATGGCAATTCCGGTGGGCCGTTGCTCAATATGCATGGTCAGATGATCGGTGTGATTACAAGTATGTACCGCACAGCTCACCTTCAACTTTACTGACCCCGCCTCGTCCATTCAAGGATGCGGATATGTTCAGTCAGATGATGGATAAATTAGACGCTGAATTTGAGCAGGACTGAGGAAATTAGCTCTCCTTTGTTCGAAGCAATAAGAGGTGGGATATCAAATATCTATTAATCAAACATATCCCCTGAAAGATGAAGCAAATGCTCACCGTGCTTTGCAAAGTCGCGAGACAACAGGATCTACAATCCTGGAAATTCAAATATAAATTATACTATTGGGTAGGTATTGGCTCTATAATCGATTCCTTCCTCAAAGGAACTGCATACTTTTGTCCTTTCGAATCTCCTTCTCCAAAAGTGAATGTTCCCTGACCATGCCTTACCCCCATTTTCCACGCACCTTCGTACTTGTCTCCATTTGTCCAGGTCATCGTTCCATGAACATGTTTTTTACCATCTTTAAACTCCCCATCATACTTTATTCCATCAGTGTAAGTCATTGTTCCCTGTCCTTTACTTGGGGTCCACTTCAGTTGTAAATAGTCTAAATTGAAGATGGATAAACGGCGGGGTAGAGAAGTTGCCAAAAAGGAAGCATGATTAAGACAATGAAAAACAAACTAAAGTCCACCTTAACTCATAAGAAAAACTGTCCTTATCTGGGGGCGACTTAAATATGCTGAAGAAAAAAACTCCTTTACAAAAGATACAATGCCAATTAGACTTAGTAATTAAAAACAATATTTCGCTAAAAATTATTTATGTAGGCATTCATTGTATTTCCGACTGTAATGGTCTTGATTCATTGTAAAGCTATTTTCCGTATATAATAACATAAATCAACTAGGACAAAGCGTTTTTCTTGATATCCATATTAATTGAGAAGAAAGTCGAGTACAATCTGTAGCTATGAGTAATCTTGCTTTTAGCCTTTGGTTAGGTTCTGGGATTTTCTTGATAGCCATTGAGTTTCTTGTCCCTGGTTTGGTTATGATGTTCGTGGGACTTGGAGCTTTGACTGTGGCGCTGGGGATGCACCTTGGATATATTGATGGAGTTCTCCAGCAATATACAACTTTTTTTATAGGTTCAATAATATACTTATTAACTCTTCGTTTTTTAGTTCTTAGATTTGTTCCAGCAGAAAACAGGAAGGAAAATATTGATGAAGATGAAGAAGTGATGGGATCGATTGTTGAGATAGTTGCAGATATAAATTCTGGTGAATCTGGACGAGTTGAGCATAGTGGAAGCACCTGGCAAGCTCGTGCAGAAGGAAACCAGACAATTTTAAAAGGTGAGCAAGTTAAAATTATTGGACGAGACAATATTACATGGATAGTCCAAAAAACATAGGAAAGGAGTGATGAAGTGTTAAGTATCTATTCAGGAATTATAATATTAATTTGTTTTATCGTTTATAAGACAATTATTGTTATTAGCGAACGTGAAAATATCATTGTTGAAAGACTTGGGAAATATCAAAGGACACTTACTCCAGGTATATATTTTTTAATTCCTTTTATTGACTTTGCTGCATATAAGCAAGAGATGAGAGAACAGGTTATTGATATTCCCTCCCAAAGTGTTATTACGAAGGACAATATTCAAGTTGAA
>JAESQU010000077.1 GCA_016764995.1 SAR324 cluster bacterium
AAATAAACTTAAAATAGCAGGCTTTTTTATTCTTTGGTAATGGTATCAGTTTTCAGTAAGTGTTCGAGTGCTGAACTAAGATTTGGGTATCGGAACTTATAGCCACTTTCCAGCAGAATTTTGGGATAAACACGTGCACCGGAAAGCAACAACTCATTTGCCATTTCACCAAATGCTATTTGGGCGATAACCGTGGGCATGGGGAATATTGTCGGACGACGCAAAACACTACCGAGGGTTTTTGTAAATTCACGGTTGCTAACAGGATTTGGTGTTGCAAAATTTACGGGACCGCGGATTGAATCGTTGGCAATGACATGCTTGATCAATGCTGCGGCATCATCGATACTGAGCCAACTCATGTACTGTTCGCCGCTGCCGATAACACCGCCGAGTCCCATTTTAAAGGGCAGGAGCATTTTTTTTAGCGCACCTCCTTTTGAACTGAGAACAATTCCAAAGCGAGCGTTAACTACTCTAATTCCTGCTTCAGCAGCAACATTCACTGCATCTTCCCAGTTCACACAAACATCGGCCAGGAAACCGTTTCCTCTCTTACTGGACTCGTCAAGAATCTCTGCTCCACGGTCACCATAGAAACCAACTGCGGAAGCGGAAATAATAACAGTGGGTTTGTGTTCTGTTTGCGAGAAAAACTCAGCTAAAAGTTTTGTGCCTCGAACTCTGCTGTTGAGAATCTTGTTTTTCTTTTTTTCACTCCAACGACCATCCGCAATGTTCTCGCCAGCTAAATGAACGACCGCATATTTTTCACCGTTGTGAGCCAAATCCTTGATACAATTATCCATGTCCCAAACTGGTGATTCCGGATTAAAATTACTGCGCGGCAAACTGATTACAGAATGGCCGCCGGCAGTCAGGAATTTGACCAGCGCTGTGCCGATAAATCCGGATGATCCTGTGACAAGGATTTTCATTTTAATTTTTTACTCAAGAAAATTCTTCAGTTTAGGCTTGGAAGCCCCCAATATTCCGGATCAAAGTTTTCTAGCGAAGATATGATTTGCGAGGCATTCTGGTATTGCGAATGATCCATATTAGGATCCGGAACGACAACCACCGACATTCCAGCCGCTAACGCCGCCTCCATTCCGGAAGGTGCGTCTTCAAAAACAAGGCACTCCGCTGGCTCAACTCCAAGCCGTTTTGCGGCAATTAGAAAAATATCTGGTGCAGGTTTCCCCTCTTTCAATTCAGGGTCATCTCCGCGTACAATCTGTTTGAATTGCGAAAACCACTTTTTGTGTTTTTCATATTTTGCCTCATACATTGGAGACGACGAACTGGTGGCGAGTGCTTGTGGAATTCCATGCTTGAAAAAATGGGTTGTCAACTCTTTTGCGCCAGGCAAAGCTTGGGTGTCACGGAATCGCTCCAGCAAAACGTCTTTTCTGGAGTCCAGGTAATCTTGTGGACTAATAGGCAAATCGAGACTTTCAACAATGATCTGCGCGGCCTGAATCGATCTTCGTCCTATAATCTTTTTCTTAATTGTCCAATCAAAAACCTTTCCATATTCTGCAACTATTTCTTGAGTGACTTCCGTGTAAATGCCTTCTGTATCAAGGAGAAGGCCGTCCATATCATAGATTATGCAGGAAATTTCAGCTGGCATTATTTAGAGTTTGGCTGGTATTTATGGGAATTGAAAAAGGATGAGATTTCAGGAGATAGACGTCTGCCGGTTATTTAAAAAAGTTTGGGCGCGTACTTTCGCAAATCAACAGTTTGTTTTTTACCATTACTCAGTTTGTAACTGAGATAAAATTCATTTACTAACTTCAGCTTTAGACGATAACTGACATCCTGAATCTTGAGATTCAAGAGACTTTGAAATTTTTCAAATTTGCGATTGATAAGATGCAGCCTGAAAGTGTAAACCCTTTGAGTTATATTCTGCCCATTAGAATTGAGCCGTGTGATATCTTCTGATTCGGTAATGTGATAAAAAATCGCGTGTGTCGGAGATGTAGCGACTCCGCTTCCTGTTCGCAGATGAGCGAGTAACGGTATGATTTTTTCCTCAAAGATTCGGAAAATTCTTTGAATGCCAGAAGTACGGTTTGTATACTGATAAAATTCTGGATCAATCTTCCAAAAACGTGCATCTCCGTCTGTATCAATTTTCACAATATCCAGACCCAAAACTCCATTTTGACTTCGAAAGAGGTAAATGTAGCTTTTAGTTTTTTTTATGCTGACAATGTTGAGAATAACTCGCTGTGGTTTAGATTCTAAAAGCTTTTTATCAAGGTAAATTCCGTTGCCCATCCTGTTTTCAGGAAAGATTTGGTAAGGTCCAAGATCTACTATTCCTCTGTGTTCCGCATCTCTGGAATATTTTTCTACTGCCGAAACACCTTGTGGCAACAAAATCCAGACGAGTCCAAAACAAACAGTTATAATATTTGTTTTGAGCTTAAACATTTTACATTTTGGCAGTCTCAACTCTTTCTCCTTTACACGGTGAACGGTACAAATCAACATTTTTCAAAGCACAACAATTATAGCAAACTATTATACTGAAGTCAGTGAAATATTGCTTGAGCAACTTGAGTCCTGTGCGGCTTGAGACTAGAATAATTATTCTCATGTAATTTGAACTGTTCAAAAAGTCGCATCAACTACAAGAAACATTTCATACTCTATCTTATAATATGATTCCCAGTAAAGCTGTAACTCTTCCTTCCCGCCCTTTTGTGATTGGCACTAGCGGACACATTGATCATGGAAAAACAACTTTAGTCAAAGCTCTCACCGGAGTGGATACAGACCGTTGGGCAGAAGAAAAAAAACGTGGAATAACAATTGATCTCGGATTTGCTCATTATGAGGATGAAAAGGGAAATCAAATGGCATTTGTGGATGTTCCGGGTCACGAAAAATTTATTCATAATATGCTTGCGGGCGTATCAGGAATGGATGCGGTTTTACTGGTTGTGGCTGCAGATGAAGGCGTGATGCCACAAACACGGGAACATCTAAATATCTGTAATCTGCTCAAAATTCAAACTGGACTCGTAGCGCTTACACGGATTGATTTGGTGGAAGAAGCAGATATGGTGGAACTTTGCCGTGAAGAAGTTTTAGAATTACTGGAAGGCACTTTTCTCGAAGGCACGCCGGTGATTCCGGTTTCCACTGTTACCGGAGAAGGATTGGCGGAACTCCGGGAAGAATTAGCAAAACTATCGCAGAAAATACAGGCTCCTGAAATTGAAAAACCTTTCCGGTTGAATGTTGACCGCTCCTTTACAGTCAAGGGATTTGGCACAGTTGTTACCGGGACTGCGCTCAGCGGGGAACTAAGTCAAGACGAAGAAGTAAAGCAATTTCCGCAACTCCGCAGCATTCGTGTTCGAGGATTACAGACGCATGGTAAAGCAGTTCAAAAAGTCTTTGCAGGTCAGCGGGTTGCCCTGAATTTGGCAGGAATTGCAAAAGAAGAAATTCAACGCGGTGACCAATTGGCAAAAGCGGATTCTTTGCTCACCGGTTACATGCTGAATGCTTCACTGACTCTGCTTGAAGATGTATCCGCGCCGCTTAAAAACAGAACCCGTATCAGGTTTCATCTCGGCAGTCATGAAGTTTTTGGACGTATTGTTCTTTTAGAAGATGAAATATTGAGTCCCGGAAAAACGGCTCTGGTTCAATTTCGTTTGGAAAGTCTGGTCAGTTCCAGACATGGCGACCGTTTTATCGTCCGGAGTTATTCGCCGATGTTCACCTTAGGCGGTGGAATGGTGATTGATCCGTCTCCCAGCAAATCACGGCGAGTACTGCACGAACTTCCTGAACGCCTCAAGCGATTGCACGAAGGCGATGAAAATGTACGTTCCGCAGAAGTGATTTATCTGCAATCTGTGAAGGGAGTAATTGAATCAGAATTTACGGTGCGTTCTGGTCTTTCCGCAAAACAATCTGCAAAAATTTTACAGCTTTTGCAAAGTCAGCAGCAGGTACTTTGCGTTGATTCTTTCAGCAAGCGTTATTTGCATGTAAAGCACGTCGAACGCATAGGCCAGTTTTTGTGCAAAGTTTTAGCAATGCATCACACTAAATTTCCGGATCGCGAAGGCATGACCCGCTCAGAACTTGCAGGAAAGCTTTCCTTGATTTTTACAGAAAAAGAGGTTGAAATTCTGCTAAAATACTTGGTGAAGGTCGGAACATTTTTACAAAATGATCAATACTTTTCATTGTCAAACCATCAGCCGCATGTTTCACAATCCCAGGAAGAAAGTTTTTCGCGTTGTCTTGAATTGATAAAGAAGGGTGGATTTCAGCCTCTGCGCCGCACACGGCTGCTGGAAGAACTGGGGTTGAACGAAAAAGATGGTGTCGCACTGCTCAAATCCGCGACTTTTTCAAAACGGCTTGTGCGTGTTGCAGATGACTTGTATTACGCTCCGGAAAAAACCACGGAAATATTAGCTGGACTTCGGAAATATTTACAGGATAATTCAAATATTACTGTGATTCAATTCAAAGAATTACTAAACATTTCTCGCAAACACGCTATTGATTTGCTAGAGTATTTTGACAGTCAACACCTCACAATTCGGGAAGAAAACCACCGTATTCCGGGGACAATTTTAACTTCCAACGTTTGAACGAAAAATTGGATAACAAAGTGATTTTACGTCGAGATACAATTTTCCCTATTATTCTCTACGCTGTTTTGAGCACCGGAATTTTTCAGACTACTTCCGGAAGAGCCTT
>JAESQU010000078.1 GCA_016764995.1 SAR324 cluster bacterium
AATTTGTGCTGAAAAAATAAAGCCATTTCAAACCCTACAATTTTAACTGAGCAGACAATTCCGTGCAAGCTTTTTGCAAAGCTTGCTCCTGCATAATTTATATTTCATCCGCTTTTGCTTGTCATAACATGGCATACTTTGTATGCTATGAGTTCGCTTTTATTCCTAATAATTTCAACAGATTTTATGAATTTACTATATTTTAATCACAGTATTCAATCTTTGTTCGTTCTGAGTTTCAGGATTTATCAAAAGAATTTCATTTCAATTTTGTTTTTAACTGCTGCTTTGATGGCACCTGCATTCTTCATTGGAATTGGGGGATGGGGTCAAACGGAGAGTATTATATTTTTTCTTTCAGTACATTTATTGGAGGGAGCAATTACCTTAGGTGTTATCGGCACAGCTTTCGGCAGTTTTTTTCCTACAATGGGAATATTGCGTGCCTTCCGTTCACCTTTATTCCTGGGTTCAATGCACGTGGCGGTACTGCAATATCTGCTTTTCATCACAGGAGTAATGGGGCTGACTCTACCTTTTCCTTTTAGTATTCTTATTGTCATGCTTTGGTTGGGCGGATTATTGTTGACTTCCATGGCACAGCCGGTTTTTATCGTTGAAGGTGTTCGTGGTATTCGTGCACTGGTACGAAGCATACAGCTCGCCCGTGGTGACTTATCGCGTGTTTTCATTGTGGTTGTTTTCAGCACGATTATGCAATTCATTGTTTTTGCACTACTTTTCACCATTTT
Organism: SAR324 cluster bacterium; assembly: GCA_016764995.1. GTDB lineage: Bacteria > SAR324 > SAR324 > SAR324 > NAC60-12 > Arctic96AD-7. The sequence continues at coordinate 753 of JAESQU010000078.1, forward strand.
TATGCCGGACCTGAATTTTAATATTGAGCCAAATGAGAGTGACGTACTGCCAATTTTGCTGGCTGAAATCCTGAATGATCCCGGAATCAATCTGGCAATCCGCTGGTCACAATATTTAGCAGCATTGCTCTTTTATCCATTTGCATCACTGCTGAGCGCCTTCCTCTACTTTGATTTGGCACAACGTCAGCAAGCTCTTAATCCGGAACATTTATCAAAATTCTCAAATCAATTTTTCGGCACACCATTGTCCGAAACCGAGGAATCCGCAAAAAACTCGGATGAGGAAGTGATTGAACCCGCGCAGGTTGAAATCATTGATCCGGAACAGTCTGCGGAAGAAAAAGAAAAATGAAAATCCGCTCGGCTGAATTTATCCTCAGTGCTTCTTCGCCATGGCAATTCCCCGCGACGACACTTCCGGAAATCGCCTTTGCGGGTCGTTCAAACGTGGGTAAATCCACGCTGATAAATTCTTTGCTCAACCGTAAGAAGCTGGTTAAAACCAGTTCCACTCCCGGAAAAACTCAGTTGATAAATTTTTTTAAGATCAATGACACGTTTCACTTTGTTGATCTTCCCGGATATGGTTTTGCAAAGGTTCCAGAAAATGTTCGTCAACAATGGCAGAGGCTGATTGAAGCTTATTTGCAGGAACGAGAATCTCTGCGTAACGTGGTGTTGATTGTCGACAGCAGACATGGAGCAACGACGCAGGATCGACAACTCAAGGAATGGCTGGACTTTTATGATCGTCCGGTATTGATTGTGGCCAGCAAAATTGACAAATTAAAACGTGGTCAAATTCAAAAACATTTGAATATAATTCGACAGGATCTTGCACTCGACACAACTCCGCTGGCGCACTCTTCTTTAGAAAAGGGGAGGCGGGATGAAATTTGGAAAAATTTGCTGCCCTGGATTGGGGCGGCGGAGTAATTCAACAAAGGCCGGAAAGAAACCTGTCCCTCTTGTTTTTTTCTCAAATGCTTCCTGAACCAGCGTGACTGTCCTGTTCAGTAAATGATTCAGGCGGCTGAGTTTATACACTCAGTTTGGGAGAAAAAATAAGAACTTTCGATGGCGGCATTTTCCAGACTGTCTGAACCATGAACAGTATTCTCTCCAAGACTTTCCGCAAAATCACGTCTAATTGTACCCTCATCCGCATCAGCAGGATTTGTTGCGCCCATTATTTCACGGTGATGCACCACCGCGTTTTCGCCTTCCAGAATTGAAACCACAACCGGCCCGGAACTCATGAACTCTGTCAGTTCGCCAAAGAATGGTCGTTCGCGGTGAACTGCGTAAAAACCTTCTGCTTCACTTTTTGACATGTGAATCATTTTTGTGGCAACAATCCGCAAATCATTTTCTTCAAATCGGCTGAGAATTTTTCCCACAAGATTGCGCCGTACACCGTCTGGTTTGATAATTGAAAATGTTTGTTCTATTGCCATTTTTTCTTTCTTGATTCAAGTTCATTGTTTTGTTAAAGGTACGTGCTCTTTAAAATACCAAAAAACGTGCTATTTTTAATACTCTACACTAAGTACGTGTACAGAAGTTTTTCAACAACCGTAGTCCCGCGTTCTGACTTTTTTCCGGATGAAACTGAACTCCCCATAAGTTGTCTTTACGGACAACGGACGCAAAATCATAACCGTAATTGCTGAGTCCCAAAACATGCTCACTGTTTTCCGGAAGCAAATGGTAGGGATGCACAAAATAAAAATGCGTCTCATCCGCGACTTCCTCAAAGAGCGGATCTTGTTTCTGTTTAGAAACTTGATTCCAGCCCATTTGCGGAATTTTAAGCTGATGCTGAAATCGTTTCACTTTGCCCGGAATCCAACCCAATCCTGTATGTGTTCCGTCTTCTTCGCTTTCATCCATCAGTAATTGTGCGCCGACGCAAATTCCAAGCAAAGGCGTCCCTGACTCTACTTTTTCCTGCAATACTTCTAGCATTCCGGATTGTCTCAATTGCTCCATCGCAGGAGCAAACGCACCTACTCCCGGAAGGAGAATTCTATCTGCATTCCTAACCTCATCTGCCTTGCAAACAAGCTGATTTTCAACTCCGGAAAAATCCAACGCGTTTTTCAGATTATGCAGATTTCCTACTTTGTAATCAATGATTACGTTCATACTCTTCAGAGAGTTCCTTTTGTAGAAACCACATCTTTGCGCCGCGGATCAATTTCAACCGCCTCACGCAAAGCTCGTCCCACTGACTTGAACATGCCTTCGCATTTGTGATGATCGTTGATTCCGTACAATATCGACAGATGTAGGGTCATTCTGGAAGAGATGGCCAATGACTTGAAAAAATGGGTTATCATTTGAGTGTCCAAATGACCGATCGTCGGTTGAATGAATTCCCCGTGGAAGACAAATTCCGGACGTCCAGACAAATCCAAAGCAGCCCGGATTAACGCCTCATCCATAGGCACATAGGAATGACCGTATCGAAAAATTCCTTTCTTTTCACCCACGGCCTCAGCCAGTGCGCTTCCCAGGGCAAGTGCGATATCTTCGGTTGTGTGATGTGTATCAATTTCTAAATCACCGGCGCATTTTAATTTCAAATCAAACAAACCGTGAAATGCCCATAAATTGAGCATGTGATCCAGGAAACCAATTCCGGTATTAATTTCCGTTTTTCCGGAACCGTCCAGATTCAGTTCCAGCTCAATATTTGTTTCTTTAGTTTTGCGCACAATTTTGGCGACTCTTTTTTGCTTCATAGTCCTCCCATTTTTTGAGTAAAGCGACAGCTTAGAACGAGTAAGTTAATCGTCCGGCAAGGTGAATAATCATATCTTTCTTTCCGCTGGGCACTGTCTGGTCATCGTAACTGAATCCTCCTGCCGGCTGAAATGCGTTAAAATCCAGATCTATTTTTGCATGTCCCGCATAGACCATCGTGACCGTATTATCCCACTCAACGCCGATCATGCTTGCTTTCGATCCAAATGCGTCAAGTACAGGTTTAATGTGTTTTAATTCATAAAGTCCAAAACGATAAACCGCGTTAGTTTCCGGAATGTCATAGCGATAGCGAAAACCACCCATCTGAGTATTGTTAATTGAGTGACCCAAGCCGGTTCCACTGTTCAGGTCAGGGCTTCCTCCATTAAAGTAAAATTGTGTTCCACGATACGTTCCCGGCGAAATTTCATAAAAACCATTCAGGCTGCGCTGGTAATTTGTGCCGCTACGGCTGTTGTCAGCAAGCTGTTCATCTCCTCGTGCCATCATACCGATTAAGGTAAATTGTTCGCCAGGTTTTTTCCAGTTGAGTTCAATTTCTGCCGCGCCTCCTGAAATTTTCCTTTTGTCCAGATTGTGTCTGTCATCATAGCGGTAATAATCCCGATTTCCCTGATTCGAAATAATGTCTGCGTAAACCGACCAAACCGGAGTTTCCCACTGAATGCGCAAACCAAAATACTCCTGTTCATGCGCGTTGTAGTAAATCGGTTTACAGTCAGAATTGAGTGTGTATCCTGCCAGACTGGAATTACAGCCACTCCCAGAAGTGAACCCGCTGCTTTCCAGACTGGAAAGAGTACTGCTGGAAAGACGTTTTGCAGGAATATTATTAAGACCCAATGGGACATCATGTTCCGTGTATTTAATGCGGAACATTTCTAACCGAAAAGAATCGATTATTTCACCTTGTGAATCTACCTCATGCCAAAAAGGATAATCCAGCGAAAAGAAATAAAGCCAGTCTCCATCTGCGGAAGAAAGTTTCATCCCGCCAATTTCATAACACCATGTGCCTGCTTTGCAGCGTTGCGTATAACCACTGAGGATTCCGGCAAAGACCTTTCCTTTGCGGTCTCCAATGTTGATTACCTGTTTGCCGATTTTTGTCTCTTCATTCGGATTTCTGTTAAGTTCCAGATACGATTGTCTGGCGGAGATGTTCGCCGTTTGTGACTCCGCACCGGTTGTCCGTGAACTGCGTGCAGTCCTGATATCAGACTGATAAATCGGTTCCTGATTTGTGGCAAGTTCCAGATTGAGTGAAATTATTCGATGTACAGTTGAGCGCAGACGAAGGCGAATATCCTGGTCAAAAGAAAACTCTTCCGGAGAATTTGTTTCCGCTCGTGAAAGCGGAAGAGCAGTTGATTTTATCTTTGAAGTACGAAATCTGAAATCTCCTGAAAGTTCAACTCCAGGTGAAAATGTGAGGTGCTCTTCACGCTCCGTATAATCACCTCTTTCCAGTGGAACAAAATAAGACTGTGCCTGTGCTACTCCGGAACATGACAATAAAACAAATAAGCCCAAAGCAGGAGAGAATGTGAAAATCCGGACAAAAAATGTCCGCAAACAAAAAAGCATAATCGTCTGATAATAAAGAGGATATGTTAATGAATTTAATTTATGAAATGGAAATTGTCCAAATAAATTTTGACAGAAAATGCTCGGCAAAGCAAGTTTTTTCAGGTGGTTATTTGTCTCACTCACTTCAAGATAGCAGACTGTCAATGATACGTTTGCGGTCTTTATTGCTGCCTTTTAACTCATGACTCAACTTACGATTGATTTCCATTTGTTTCAGTGACCAGCTTGTGACGGCACGTATTAAAACAGTTTCGAGACCCAGACAAATTCCACATTCATTCAACAATTCCTTTTCACTTTTCTTAAGATTACCGTCTATCACAGCAATTGCGGCAAGGTAAAAGAAAACCTTTATCGCAAGTTCCTGTTCCATTATGATTTTCCCTACTTTAACGAGATTTCTCTCTTTTACTTTTTTCATCATATCGTGAATTTCTTCCTTATTGTCGAGCAATCCGATTGCTTCCTGTAAAGCCACAAATTCGTGTTTCTCGATAATACCGTCGACAATCACAATGTTCGCGATGGCATTCACAACCCAGTCACGAACTTCTTTTGGAACTCCCTCAAATAGTTCTTTGCTTATTTCACGATCTAAATGGAGTTTATACATAAGTATTTTTCTTGCAGATTTATTTAAAAAAATAAATGAAAAACTTTAAAAAATACAAGCCACTAGACTTGATGGCTTTTTGTGATATCCTCATTTTTTTTCAAAGGAATATTCTCATGAAGAAAGTTCCGCTTTCCGTGGCCATAACGTCCTACGCCTTGACCGTTTCCATACAGTTTGTATTTGTAAATGACGAGACCTTCCAATCCAACAGGACCACGAGCATGAATTTTTCCGGTACTAACTCCAACTTCGGCTCCCAAACCGTAGCAAAATCCGTCTGCAAAACGTGTTGACGCATTCCAAAATACTCCTGCTGCGTCAACTGTGTTCATGAACCATTCCGCCAGTTCCGCATTTTCTGTTACGATTGTATCAGTATGTTTTGAACCGTAATGATTGATGTGATGTACTGCAACTTCTGCGGATTTTACAGATTTAACCGCAATTATCAAATCGATGTATTCCGTTTTCCAGTCTTCTTCAAAAGCATTTTTTAATTTTAATTCCGGAAAATTTTGCAGTCGTTTTTTGGTTTCCGCACAAACCCTCAATTCTACTCCGGCCTCCTGCATTTCCCGCAAAATTTCGGCCAGCCATTTATCCGGAAATTTTTGATGCACAAGTAAAGTTTCGGATGCATTGCAGACAGCAGGATAATCCAGTTTTGAGTCAAGAGCAACCTCATTGCTTTTTGTTTCATCTGCGGTTTCATCCAGAAAAACGTGACAAATTCCATCGGCATGACCGAGCACCGGAACTTGCGCATTTTTTTGAATATGCTGAACCAATTCGTTGCTGCCGCGGGGAATAATCAAATCCAGCTCCGAACTCATTTTCACCAGCTCCGACACTTCATCCCTGCTTTCCACCAAACTTACTGAAGATTCCGGAGCAAGATTACTCGAGGCCAGAGTTTTCCGGATAAGTCCTGCCAAAACACGATTAGAATTTTGCGCTTCTTTACCGCCTTTTAGAATGACAGCATTTCCGGATTTCAATGCTAAGGCCGAAATCTGAATTACTACATCTGGACGTGATTCAAAAATTACCAGAATCACGCCAATAGGACACGAGACACGATAGAGTTCAAGTCCTTCATCCAAACGAGTAGCCTGAACTACTTTTCCGGAAGGATTCGGTAATGCGGCAACACTTTCACAATTTCGCGCCATTTGCTCAATCTTTGCTTCATTGAGCAAAACACGTTTGCAGGCGCTTGAAGACAATTCACCGCGCTCCAGCATTGTTTCTGCTTCTGCCATGTCTTTGGCATTCTCTGCCAAAATTGCCGCCTTGCTTTCACGCAGTGTTTCTGCAAGATCTTGAAGAATTTTGTTTTTGGTTAAATTATCCAAATTCGCCAAAACAAGAGACGCTTCGCGTGCCTGTTTTACTTGTTGCCGAATCGCGGAAGAAACTTGAGGGGGTTTCATTTTAAACTGTATGTTTTTAACAATTGGATGATTCAAGAATTAAAACAATCCACTGACTGTAAATTCGAAACGGTCCGGAGTTTCGCTGGGACGCTTGTCCAATTTAGAACCATACTCGAAACGCAAAACACCCATTGGTGTAATTACACGAACACCAAATCCTATACTTTTGCGCAAATCAAAAAATTCTGGTTCTGTTTCACCAAGCAGTTGATATTGCCTTGATTCCGCATTCACGTTCCCCGCATCCAAAAAGAGCAATCCGCGGACAAAACTATTCTCATCTTGACTGAGAGGAAACAGTAACTCAAGATTAAAGACTCTCTCAGAAACCCCTCCACTTTTCAATTCCTGCAATTCGCTCGTGTTCAAACCCGTAGTTCTGCTGTCATAAGTTTTTGTTTGCTGATAGCCAAGTTCGTCTGTAATCACTCGATAAGCAATATTGATCCTTTGCTCACTGGGACCATAAGGTCCAGAAATGTTGTAAAAATAATGACCTCGTACAGAATCAATTCCTCCAAGACGATAGCGGTCCTCGGAAGGAATTGGCGAATTTCCCTGTTGCTGTAAAAGACCCATACGACCTTTTGCCATTAAAATGAAAGTGTTTGTCATATTCAGCGCCCAAAATTGCTGGTACTGAATGCGGTACTCCCGTAACTGAATATTGCCCCCAAAAGGTGTTCCGGTTTGAATCATGCGGATCGATGTTTTGATTCCCGCACTGGGAAAAACTGGATGATTGACCGTGTTATATGTCAGCGATGGTGAAACAGAACGTTTGAAAAGATCCGCGTCTGAAGCGGAAAATAAACGGTCAAGCGCGCTGATTTGAGTTGAAAAACGTAAATCCCGAAAATACATGGGCATACCCAAACTGAAACCATAATTGTTTTCTGTGATTATGCCGCGTTCTAATTCTGTGGAATCCTGGATCTTGCTTCTTGAACTGAAAATTGATCCTGAAACTTGTGAATCAAAGAGCCGAGGATCAATCAAAGTTGTATCAAATTTTTGTTGAACACTTTGTTCCGAAAATTGTGCACTCAAACGTAAAGTCCGTCCGGTGCCAAACAAGTTGCCTTTAGAAAGGGTTACTCCTCCACTGAATCCGGAAAAATCGCTGTATCCCATTTGCGCCTGAAATGTTCCTGTCTGTGATTCTTTGAGGCGCGCCAGTATGTCCAGCATGTTGTCCTCCTGTTCACGTGGGGAACGGTCCAGTACAACTCCGGATTGAAAAAATCCTAAACGGTTAAGATTCTGCTGACTAAGAAGCAGTTTCTTGCCATTAAATAATTCTTCCTCCTGTAATTCAAATTCACGACGAATTACATGATCTCTTGTTTCTATGTTACCTGCAATTTCCAGTCGGCCGATATAAGCCTTTTCACCCTTTACTATTCTAAATGTAATATCAACAATTTTTGTTTCTTCATCAATTTTTGTTTCCGGAATAACCCGTACAAAGGCATAACCCTGCTCATGATATTTCTCACTGATTGCGGAACGATCCCTGTTCTGCAAATATGGATTATATATTTCTCCTTCTTCCAGCAACAAATCTGCAATCAATACTTCTCTATCACCCAGAACATCTCCGGAGACTTCAATTTTTCCGGTAAAATACTGATCTCCTTCAGTAATATTCAAACGTACATCAACACGGCTATAATCCGGATTATGAATCAGCGTCACTTCCGGTTTATCCACAAAGACTTTAATGAAACCTTGTTTAAGATAATGCTGAGTGATCAGTGACAAATCCTGATTGATCATTTCTTCACGGAAAAGGCCAGATTGATTTGCCCATGAAACACAATCAATTTCGGAGCTCAGGATGAAGCGTTTGATATCCAGTTCAGAGTAGAATTTAGTGCCGCTTACGTAAATATCTGAAAGATAAACTCTCGGTTTTTCATCAAGTTCAAAAATAACACGGAACTTTTCTCCCGCATTTTCAAGATCTGCGTCAACCTTTTCAATTCTGCTTTTCACACGAACTCTTGGATAACCCTCGCTGCGGTAATGCTCTAAAATAATTTGCTCATTGATTACGATTTTTTCAGGATCATACGGATCATGCTGGAGCAAAGTCATTTTTTCCTCAATTTCTGTTCTTTCAACCAAAAGCACACCTTCCAGTTTTACCTCAGACAATCGTGGACGTTCCTTAACCACATAACGCAGCAAATAACCTTTTACTCCTGCTACACCTGCGTCTTGCTCTTTTACTTCTGCCCGAACATCTTCAAACAATTTCATTTTATAAATTGAGTGAATGTCCCTGCGAATTGTTTTGCGATCCAAAGAATCACCCACTTGACTTTCAATCAAAAAAAGAATCTGAGAGGATTCCAGTTCAGAGGTACCTTTTATTTCAATCTCAGCAATAAGTGCAGACAAATCTGAACCCGCTGTTGTTTGTGCAAATAAAGAAAAATTAATAATATTTGAGGAAATGACACCAAGAAAAACAAGCGTCAATAAAAAACGAAAAACAGTCGAAAGGGTGTTCATCAGGTTTGAAAGAAGCGGGAATCAGACAGAGTATTAGTTTTCTTGCGGAAAATTTCAATCATTCGGAAGCAAATGTAATTGTCCATTTTCCATGCGATGCTGAAACTGCATTGCTGATGCGAGGCTGG
>JAESQU010000079.1 GCA_016764995.1 SAR324 cluster bacterium
GCTCTGCAGGAACGCTTTCTGGAACAAGCCCGAAAAGAGGGTTTTACAGAAACTCTGTTCGGAAGAAGACGCTACCTTCCTGATATTAACGGCAAAGGTCTCTTGAAACGGATGGCTGAAGGGGATGCGATCAACACTCCCATCCAGGGCTCCGCGGCAGAAATCATCAAGCTGGCCATGATTACGGTTGATCAACGTCTCACGAAAGAAAGATGAAGTCAAGAATGATCCTGACTGTGCATGACGAACTTGTCTTTGACGCCTTTAGAGAAGAAACAGATGAACTTTGTGAAATGGTAAAACAGACCATGGAAAATGTGGTTGGACTTGAGGTGCCGCTGCTGGTAGAAATCGGCAAAGGCGAAACTTGGCTTGACGCGCATTGATCTTACTTGAATCAATGCCTCTCTCTTAACTGCCGGATCGCTAAGTAAGACACTTTATCAAAATTCCTAAAACATCTGCAACTCTATGCGTCTTCCTAAGGCGGAAATTGCTCTCTCGACTTGAGAGAAACGGGAGGCATGCCCTAAATCAAGTAACCGATCTACTTGTGGCATGTGCCAGTGCAAGCGGCGGGCTAGCTCTGTTTTTCGTATTCCCTGTTCCCGCATAGCTTGATAGATGCCGAGCTTGGCACATTGCATCACACCGGGTGCAACCGTGACACCATCCTTGTCCGGACTTGGGGTCGGTAGATTTCTGGATTCTTCTACATACATGGCCAGTGCTGTCTCTAACACATCCTTGGCGCGAAGCAAGCCATCTTCTTCATCTTCACTTTGAGTGATAGCCTCCGGTATATCCGGGAATGTCACCACAAACCCACCTTCTTCAGCGGGAGTTAATTTAACAGGATACTCAAACATCATTATCTCCTTTCAATCCCAATTGTTTCTTAATGGCTTCCACAGTTCCTTTTTTTAATTCTTTTGAATGCATGGGCAAAACTGATCTGCGGTCTCCCAGATAAACTTTTAAATGTCCCCCTTTACCTGAAGCAAATGTCGCTCCCTGTTTTGTCAACCATCTTTTGAATTCTCTGCTGTTCATGAATAAATAATACAACAGAAGTGATGAGTTTGTCAACAAATATGTTAAGGAAACGAGATTACAAATTTGCTTTCATAAAACTACCCTCTGAAACAAAAAAGCCGCCCCATTCTACATTGGAAATGAGGCGGCTCAAATAACCAATTTTTTGTCACTTTAGATTCTTGCTTGATCGGTAGCCCCGGACTGCTTTGCGTGGGAGCCAAAAATTTTGATACAAGTGTTAGGTCTTAATGGTTATTCTTTGTAGGCCACTCCAAAGAGATATTCCGTTGTACCGGATGTCCTTGAAGACCAAGTGGTTCCATTGTCAGATGAGGTGAGGATGGTTCCGGAATTTCCCACCGTCACGAATGTACTGTTTCCGTAGGTGATTCCATATAAAGTTTTTGTTGTTCCAGAAGTCCTTGAAGTCCAAGAGATTCCGTCCGATGAGGTGAGGATGGTTCCGGAATCGCCCACCGTCACAAAGGTACTGTTTGCGTAGATAACTCTCTGAAGACCGTTTGATGTACCAGAAGTCCTTGACGTCCAAGTGGTTCCATTGTCAGATGAGGTGAGGATGGTTCCATTAGTACCCACTGAAACAAATGATACACTGGAAGTTGTTGTGTTGTCAGTACTGGTAGTACTGGCAGTACTTGATGTACTATCCTTTTTGGCACAAGAGAGGATAATGAGACTCAATCCTGTAAGCAGTAAAACATATAGTATATTTTTCATCTTGTTCTCCTAAAGAATTAATAAAAAGTCTGAAAAGTCACATATTTTTGACATTGTAGATAAATCATCTAGTGACGACATTCCATTGTTAATGAATCACTACAAGATTTGACAAATTCATCCCCTTGTTGCAATGGATATTAGGAAAGGGCTTGAACTTTTTTTTCTATGGTGGTCTCACTTCAGGGAGGAATACCAGAGAAAAAACAAAATAAAAAAGGCTTTTGGTTTTTTTCGAGACTATCAATTATGTGTCCGCAAACAGAGCACTAAATTAAAATCCTTTTGAAAATAATTGAGTTTTGTTACAATAAAAAGCCTTTCAGCAAATTATGCACAACACAGGAGAAAATCATGGTAACAGCATTGGTTCTTTTAAATATTGAAAGACAGCATATAAAGGACATTTCACAACAACTGGTTAATATGCAGGAAGTTTCGGAAGTCTATTCTGTTGCGGGACGTTATGATTTGGTGGCAATTGTAAGGGTCAAAACCAATGAACAAATTGCTGATACAATTGCGGAAAAATTTGGTGAACTGCAAGGCATAACCGCAACAGAAACTTTGATTGCATTCAACACCTACTCCAGACACGATCTGGAACACATGTTTTCAATCGGTGAGTGAGAATAATATGTCCGTAACTAATTCACAGCAAAGTATAAAAGTGCGTGAGGCGATTGCCAGCATGGGATTTTACGATCCTCCGCTTGAGAATCGTAATCCGGAAGAGTATATGCTGATGGATTTTAATGAGCCCCCTCTTCCTCCTCCTCCGGAAGTTATTGAAAAAATATCTGTTTTACTGAAAAACCGAATTCACGCATATCCGATCTACGGTGATTTCCTGGATAAGTTGAGCGAATATGTTGGTGTTCCTACCGAAAATTTACTATTAACAAACGGTTCAGATCAGGGGATTGACGTCATTTTACGCTGTTTACTGGAAAACGGTGATGAAGTTAAAATGGCTCAACCCGGCTTTCCGATGTTCCGTCAGGTCGCAGGAACATTAGGCTGTTCGGTAGTTGGTCCTCAATTTCCGCCGGATTTCAATTTTCCCCATCAAGGATTAAAAGCTTCGGTGAACGAAAAGACACGTTTAATTGTGGTCATCAATCCAAACAATCCAACCGGTTCACCTGTTTCACTGGTGCAGATTGAGGATTTGCTAAAATCATTTCCGGATATTCCCGTCCTGGTTGATGAAGCCTATTACGAATTTTCCGGAGATACTTGTGTTTCTTTATTGTCGAGTTATTCGAATTTGATAATAATCCGCACTTTTTCAAAAGCACTCGGTATGCCTAGTTTGCGTTTGGGTTATGTAATTGCGAGGCCGGACTTTATCATACATTTGCAAAAAATACGTGGTCCTTATGATGTGAATGTGGTTGCGGTTTTTGCTGCACGCGAACAATTGATGAATCCGGAACATTGGCAAGGAATCGTGAAGCATTTGCTCGAAGAAAGCAAACCTGCGCTGGAAAAATATTTTGATGAAAATAAGGTCAAATATTTTTCAAATCAAACAAATTTTATGTTGGTGGAACCCCAAGATACTGTTGCGGCAGTCAAGTTCTTGAAAGAGAATAAAATTCTTGTCCGACCGATGAGTCCGCCGATTTCGCACACTTTCCGCATGAGTCTCAGGATGTTGCCGGACATGCATCGTTTTATGGAAGTCTACAGCAGGTTTCTAAAGTCCTAAGCAAAGACAACTGAATTGGTGAGAAAATTGCATTGATGCAGGTTCTCAAAAGGATTTCATGGGAGGCCGTCGTATTCCAGGGACGGAAAATAATTGCCAAGGACGACAAGCATTTAAGACGGCCTCCTGTGTACCTGCTTCAGTTTCTGTTTCCCCTCTGCTGAAATCAGCGCTCCTTTTTTGCTGATTACCTCAATTCTAAATCGTAAAAACTTGTTCAAGTTTTTTAAGTCCATTAAGAATCGCGGGCATTTCCGGCGGCACATTTTTAAAATCGAGCGTGTTTTCCGGAATATAGCTCAACTGAGATTCATCTTCAAAGAGCCATTCAATCAATTTTTCATGATTGAGTTTAGCAGCATCTTTGACTTGTATCCGCAAACAGTTCCGGTCGTGTTCAATTGTCTGAACTCCATGCAGTTGCCCCCAAAGTCGAACTTCCGCATTGCGAAAAATATTCAGCACTGATTCCGGAAGTGCGCCAAAACGGTTTTCAATTCCATTACGGAAATCCCAAAGATCTTCCTTTGTGGGTAATGTCCCCAATGCTTTGTAAAGTGAAAGACGCTGGCTGGTGCTCCGAATATAGCTTTCCGGAATTTCCTGGTCAATGTGATCCAGGCGAACAATAATATCTTCCGGTGCTAATCCGGATTCTGTTTGCAGCAGTTTTTTAACCGCGCGGTCCACCATTTGAGTATAGAGTTCGAGTCCAACACTGGCGATTTGTCCGGATTGTTCTGAACCAAGTAAATTGCCGGCGCCTCTAATTTCTAAATCCCTCGACGCAACTTTAAATCCTGCGCCAAGATCATTCAGATCCTGGAGGATCTGCAGCCGTTCATGCGCAACTCCGCTTAATATTTTTTCTGCCGGAACCAGTAAATAGGCATAGGCCTGCACGTTGCTTCTGCCGACTCTTCCCCGTAATTGATAGAGCTGGGACAGTCCAAAGTTTTGCGCATTATTGATAATGATGGTGTTTGCTTTCGGAATATCGAGACCGGACTCAATGATAGTTGTTGAAAGCAAAACATCAAAGCGGCCTTCTATAAAATCCAGCATAACTTTTTCCAGCTGCTGTTCCGGCATCTGTCCGTGTCCGATTGCAATCCGGATGTTCGGCAGGATATTTTCAAGATAATTTCCGTACTCACAAATTGAATCAACGCGGTTATGTACAATAAAAACTTGTCCTCCGCGACGAACTTCCCTGCTCACCGCTTCCTGAATAATATAATCATTGACCGGAAGCAGTCGAGTTCGCACTGCTCTGCGGTCTGCGGGTGGAGTGTTGATCAAACTCAAATCACGCAGACCCATCAAAGACATGTAAAGTGTTCGTGGAATTGGAGTTGCCGAAAGTGTGAGTACATCAACATACGCTCTGAAACGCTTGATTTTTTCTTTATGCTTTACTCCAAACCGCTGTTCTTCATCTACAACCAGCAAGCCCAAATCACGGAACTTTACATCTGTCGAAAGCAGGCGGTGTGTCCCGATAATAATATCGATTTTTCCTTCATAGAGACGTTTGAGAATTTTTTTTTGCACTTTCTGAGTACGAAAACGACTGATGACTTCAATGATAAAAGGAGTGTCTTCAAAGCGTCGGTTGAATGTCTGAAAATGTTGCTGTGCGAGTATTGTAGTCGGCACCAGAATCGCTACCTGTTTTTCATGCTGAACTGCTTTGAAAGCCCCGCGCATAGCAATTTCTGTTTTTCCAAATCCGACATCGCCACAGACAAGCCGATCCATCGGCATCTCTGATTCCATGTCAGACTTGACAGAACTGATGACTTCCAACTGATCCGGAGTTTCCTCAAAGTCAAAGCGGAGTTCAAATTTATGCATTTCAGCATCATCTGTTGAGAAGGCAAAACCTTTTCGTGCTTTTCTTTCAGCATAAATTTCAGCAAGTTCTCCGGCAATATCATCCACGGCTTTTGCGACTTTTGCACGGGTTTTTTTCCATGATTTTTCTCCAAGCGCACTCAATTTTGGAATGTTTCCGTCAGCATTTACATATTTCTGCACAAGATAGAATTTTCCTACAGGCACATAAACTTTTTCTTCACGAGCGTAAATTAGCTGCATAAATTCATTATTTGTACCGCCTGCAGAAATTTTCTTCAATCCCTGGTAACGTCCAATTCCGTAGTCTAAATGAACCACATGATCACCCTCACGCAAATCATCCAAGCTTCCCGCGACCTGTTGAACTTTAGTCCGCTGCAAACGTCTGCTTCGTGTTTTTTCACCAAAAACTTCTTCTTCAGTCAGCAGAATAAAACAAGTCTTACCGTCTGCATCAAGTTTGCGAAATCCCGCAGAAACATGTCCGCTCAAGATCGGAATTGTTTTGGTCAGTCCGTCAACAGATCCTTGCTCCAGCCACTCCTGCCACGGACACGTTTTCGGAATCAACTGCTCTCCCGCAACAAAACTTTCCACACCTAATTCTTCCAGCAATTGCTGAAAATGATCGGCATGTGTTTGATTTTTTGCACTCAGCAAAATTGGTATGCCGGACTTTTGCCAACCCTGAAGCAACTGCACCATGTGTCCAACTGCAGAAGTTGCTTTTGATTTTTCAAATTCCTGACGCAAGGATTGATTATTGACAAACTGCAGTTGATGTACGGCACGCTCTGTTTTGGTCTGTTGTGTCCTGGAATTTAAAATCACGCGCACGGATTCCTGAAGACGGGTTCCCAGTTCTCTGTGGGTTAAAAATAATGCTTCCGGAGAGAGTGTTAGTTTATTCTGTTTGCAACTGAGTTCGTATTCCATGAAGACTTCCTGATAAAATTGCTCCGCGCGTTTCTCCACATTATTTTCTTCATCAATTACCAGCAAATACTCTGAGGGAAAGTAATCAAAAAGTGTTTCCAGTTCCGGATAGAAAAGAGGAGAGAGCGACTCTATTCCGGGAAAACTCTCACTTTTCCGTAAACTTTCTTGCAAACGGCTTAAGACTTCCGGGGTACATTCTTTCCGGTACGAAGGCAGGGTTTGGCGAGCAAAACTGATTGTCTCCAAATTAAAAAGGATTTCATTTCCAGGCAGAATTTCCAGTGAACTCAACTCCGTTTCCGCAGTACGCTGAGTTTGAACATCAAATGGTTTGAGGTACAAAAGTTCCATTTTTGCAGAAAATTCCATCCGCACCGGATTTTCCCGATTAAGCGGAAAAACATCGAGGATGACTCCATGTGTACTAAATTCTCCTTTATCTTCAACAACATCAACAGGATTGTATCCGGAAGATAACAATTGCTTGCTGATCATTTCCGGATTTCCAACAAACTCTGTGTTGAGCAAAATCGTATTTTTTTGGAAAGTTTCACGAGTCAGGAAACGCTGCATCAAGCCGTTTGGAGTTGTGACAAGAATCCGCACCTTTCCCTTGAGCAGTGCGTCAAGTGCTTGAAAACGCTGAGCGACAAGACCTTTGTGTGGAGAAAAATTATCGTATGGCAACACATCCCAGAAAGGAAAAAAATGAACGCCTTCTTTGCCAAAATAATAATAAAGGTCTTTTAGCAAAACGTCTGCGACATCAAAGGACTCACAAACTACAATGTACGGAATTACTTTTTCTGCGGATTTCACAGATTTTGGGCCGAGCATGGAAAGAACAAGAGCTTTGCTTGATCCTGAAAGTCCCTGTAATTCAATAACTTTGCTGTCTGATTTTATTTTTTTGAGGATATTTCGGAGTGATACGATCATGTTTTTGGTGGAAAACCAAGGCAATGGTCTATGATTAATTTTGGCTCAGTATATCGAGGATAACAACGTAAACAACAGGAAATTCAACATCCTCATTTATGATCCGGACAATTTGATAAGCCACATTTTCAATGACAAACTGCGCTTCCTCCACAAGAAGTTTTTCTTCAAATTCCATTTGAACAACGTCCTGCTCTCCCAGTAAACCATGCATATTTACAAGGACTATGTTGGAATTTTGGTCAGCCATTTGCTTTGTTCAAGAAGATCCGGAAGTTCGCAGAGAAATAGGAACAGCCTGGTGTTTCGTTTTTTGCCTGGGGGAAGCAACACATGTGACAATGTCACCAATTAGAAGAACTTGTTCAGCAACTGTTTTCTGCAAAATATTTCAGTCTGCGGGACCATTTGTGATTATTTTAAATTAATTAAGCTCAATGAAACTTAGGATAAGTTAAGATTTGAATCAAGTTTTAATTCTTAAATTTTCAAAAAATTAGCATTCCACCGCAATTATTTTCATCAGGAACCAGCACTATTTGCTAAACAATATAAATTACTATTTCGAGTAAAGGACTGGACAAAATTCGTCAACTTTGTCTACGTTTTTTTCTCTAAAGCTTGAGTTTGAAGCAGGAGGTTGTCATAATTTGAATATTTAATTTTTGTATGACCTTGAGCAAAGGAGGTACGAACCGTAACAGAAAATTTTAAGACTTGAATGAGCAAATCCGCAAAATCCACAATTTTTACTTCCTCAGAAAAAAGGGGCATTTACAGCTTGAGCGGGATCCTGTTTTTTCGGATGTTCAGCATTTTTCTGATTTTGCCGGTTTTCAGTGTACTTGCGATGGATTTGGAAGGCGCAACACCTTTTTTGATTGGCGTGGCATTTGGTGCATATAGTTTGACGCAGGGGATTCTGCAATTACCATTTGGAATGTGGAGTGACAGAGTAGGGCGGAAACGTGTGATTGTGATTGGTTTGGGATTATTTTTTGCGGGTAATATCCTTGCGGCTTTTGCCGATTCAATCCAGTGGATGATAATGGCTCGTTTTCTTCAAGGCACCGGAGCAATCAGTTCAACAGTTTTTGCTTTGATCGCAGATATAACACGTCCGGAAGTTCGTACACGAGCGAATGCCGCCTTGGGCGCAAGTATCGGCATAGCCTTCGCGTTTGCTTTTGGAACAGCACCTTTTTTTGGAGAGTGGTTTGGATTGAACGGAATGTTTTTGATGATTGCACTGCTGACTGTCATAAGTTTAAT
The DNA here is from genome assembly GCA_016764995.1 of SAR324 cluster bacterium. Classification (GTDB taxonomy): domain Bacteria; phylum SAR324; class SAR324; order SAR324; family NAC60-12; genus Arctic96AD-7. Next base: position 8,501 of record JAESQU010000079.1, read on the forward strand.
TTTGGTGTTGTCAACGGTTCCTAAGGCGGAATCAAGTCAGACGCTGCCGGAAAAAACTTCTTTCTGGAAAATGGTACAAATTGTTTGGGAAGTTCGGTCGTTGAGAACAATCAGCTGGGGTGGTTTTGTTTGTGGCGCAGGACTCTCGTCCACGTTTTTCCTGATTCCGATGATTTTAGTGCAGCACGGTTTTGAGCGTGCGGAGATGTGGAAAATTTACCTGCCCATGATGCTGGCAGGTGCAGTGGCCATGGTTCTGGCGGCAATCTTTGCGGAAGTTCGGAATCGCTTCCGTGAAGTCATGTTGTTTGGAATAATACTCTTGTTTTTTTCGGTAATTTCGATGGCTATCGGACAGGAGCAGGACGGTCTTAAGTGGTACATTGTTGCACTGTTTTTCTTTTTCATGGGCTTTAACGTTTTTGAACCAATATTCCCTTCTCTTGTTACTCGCAACACAACCGAGGAAACCAAAGGTACGGCGATGGGAGTTTATAATTTTGCGCAATTTATCGGTCATTTTGTTGGAGCAACTGTTGCGGGTGCACTCTATGTTAATAATTTTCTGATCTTCCTTGTGTTGCTTGCTTTTGCTGAAATATGGTTTTTCTATTTGACACTCTCGTTTTCGAATCCGGAAAAACGAAAAAAAGAAATGTGAAGTTTTTGAAAAAATTAGCCGCTAAGAGCACGAAGAACACCTAGAAAACCTTAGTGTTGCTTAGCGTTCTTAGCGGCTGAAAACTCGTAACTTAAACCTAAAACATAAAACTTGAAATGCCTTTTAATCTTAAACCTGTAATAGTTCCGCTTCTGCCGATGCGTGAAGAAATTGTTTTTCCTGGCTCGACCGTTCCATTTTTTGTTGGTCGTCAAGCTTCAATGGATGCTTTGGATCGAGCACTTGAGGGAGACCGTGGAATCTTTGTTGTAACTCAGCGGGATTCTGCTGTTGAAAATCCGCAGGAAAGTGATTTGTTTGAAATTGGAGTGCTGGGACGTGTAATCCAAGTGATGCGTCTGCCCAACGGTACTGTAAAAGCACTCTTTGAAGGGAGCCGGAGAGGAAAGTTGCTTGTAACTAAATTAGCCGAAAAAGAGTATTTGGTCCAAGTCCAGCCGGTGGATGAAAGCGCGTTTGAGCTTGATCAGAAAAAAGTACTGGAGTTAGCCGAAACTGTGCGGGAGTTATTTAAAAGCCATGTAGAGAAAGGTAAAATTAAATTGTATAAAGATGTTTTAGAATCTCTGGAAGATGCAGACGCAATATCAGTTAGTGACCGTGTAGTTTCATTGATGGAACTTCCGCGGGAACAAAAACAACAACTTTTGGAAACTTTGAATCCGGAAACACGTCTGCAAAAAATCCTGGATATTTTGAGAGATGAGATGAAAATAGTCCAACTTGAAGATAAGTTGAAGAAAGAGGCGACGGATCAATTCAGTGATACTAAGAAAGAGGACTTCCTTCAAAATCAGTTGCGCAACATCCAAAAAGAACTCGGACAAATGGATGACCCAAAAGCGGAATTGGACGAAATTGCCGATCAAATTAAAAAAGCGGGAATGCCGGAAGAAGTGGAAATAGAAGCACAAAAGGAACTGAAAAAATTACGGATGATGTCACCAATGTCTTCAGAAGCAAATGTTGTACGTAATTATTTGGAGTGGCTTTCCTCTATGCCGTGGCAAGTGAGGACAGATGATAATTTTGATCTAAAACAGGCAGAAAAAATCCTTGACGAAGACCATTATGGTTTGGAAAAAATCAAGGAGCGTATCGTTGAATATATTGCAGTTGCTTCACTCAAAGGAAAATTGAAAGGCCCAATTCTTTGTTTGACAGGACCTCCGGGAGTAGGAAAAACATCATTGGCAAAATCAGTTGCACGTGCTTTGGGTCGTAATTTTGTGCGCATCAGTTTAGGAGGTGTTAGAGACGAAGCGGAAATCCGCGGGCATCGCCGTACCTATATCGGAGCCATGCCGGGAAAAATAATTCAGTCTATTAAAAAAGCCAAGAGCAACAATCCTGTTTTGCTGATTGACGAAATTGACAAGTTATATCAAAGCAATATCAGCGATCCTTCCGCGGCAATGCTGGAAGTACTTGATCCGGAGCAAAACAATACCTTTATAGATCACTATCTGGATGTTGAATACAGTTTGGCAGATGTCCTTTTTATCTGTACCGCAAACTCCGTTCAAAATATCACCGGACCGCTGCTGGATCGGATGGAGGTGATTCATTTATCCGGATACACCGAACTGGAAAAGCAGCATATTGCCACGCAGTTTCTGGCTCCTCGTCAGCGAAAGTTTCATGGTTTGGATGAGAAGCAGTTACGTTTTCGAAAATCCGCGATTGAGGAAATCACTCAAGGTTATACGCGAGAAGCAGGTGTACGAAATTTGGAGCGTGAAATTGGTAAAGTTTGCCGCAAGATAGTAACCCGTTTGGTGCGCAACAAAGGGAAAAAATCTACGATTGTGACACCAAAACTGGTGCATGATTTGCTTGGAGTTCCACAATTTCAACACGATAAACGTGAAGACAAGAACGAGATTGGTGTTTCCATGGGATTGGGCGTTACCCCAATGGGCGGAGAATTGCTGCTCATTGAAGTTGGTTTAATGTCCGGTTCCGGCAAAGTGGTTTTGACCGGAAAACTTGGAGATGTGATGCAGGAATCTGCAAGAGCGGCCTTTTCTTATGTACGCAGTAATGCGGATTATTTAGGGATTGATCCGGATATTTTCGCAAAAACAGATTTACATGTTCATCTTCCTGAAGGCGCAACTCCAAAAGATGGACCTTCTGCCGGACTGCCTTTGATGATGGCAATTATCAGCAGTTTTACCAAAATTTCGGTCAAGAATAATGTAGCAATGACCGGTGAAATAACACTGCGCGGACATGTGACGGAAATTGGCGGATTGAAAGAAAAACTAATTGCGGCAAAAAGAGGACTCATTGACACAGTCCTGATTCCGGATGATAACGAAAAGGACTTGGTGGAAATTCCGGATGAAATAAAAAATGGAATGGAAATAATTGCGCTTAAAAATGTCAAAGATGCGCTGGAGTTTGCTTTGGAAGCTCATCCGAATTTTGTTAAAGATCAAAAAATAATTGTTCCGGACATCAGCTGGACAAATTCCACGGAGGCGCCTCCCGCAGCCTGAATTTAAATTACGAAAAATCCGTGCTAAAAAAATATACTGCATTACAGATTGATAGAATGAATGAAAAAAATTGATACTAATTCCAATCTCTACAAAATCCGCCATTCCTTAGCCCATGTCCTGGCGCAAGCGGTACTGGAAATTCGCCCCGACGCGAAGCTGGGATTTGGCCCGCCGATTGATTTCGGATTTTATTATGATTTTGATATGACGGAACCGCTGAGTCCGGAAGACTTGCCGTTGCTGGAAAAACGGATGCGCCACATCATCAAAACCGGACAGGTTTTTGAGCGTGAAGAACTGGACCAGAGCCAAATGGTGGAACGACTCAGCAAAGATAAGCAGTCCTACAAAATTGAACAGGTTGATGATCTTTCCGCAAACAATGAAACGCTTAGTCTGTACCGCAACGGACCCTTTTGGGATTTATGCGAAGGGCCACATGTGGAATCAACAAGGGATATTCCTAAAAATTGTTTTGCCCTTGATTCTCTGGCTGGAGCCTATTGGAAGGGTTCTGAGAAAAACAACATGATGCAAAGGGTTTATGGACTGGCGTTTGAGACAGGTGAAGAACTCAAGGAGTACCAGGAAAAACGCCGTCTGGCCATGGAACGGGATCACCGCAAATTGAACAGCAAACTTCACTACTTTACCATCAGCGAAGAGGTAGGAAAAGGGTTGCCTTTGTGGCTGCCGAACGGCACCGTGATTCGTGATGAGTTGGAAAAACTGGCCAAGGAAACAGAATTTCTGGCGGGCTACAAACGTGTATCCACCCCGCATATTGCCAGAGAAGAAATTTATCATACCTCCGGGCATCTACCATATTATGAAGACAGTATGTTTCCGCCAATGGAAATGGATGGTGAACGCCTTTTTCTCAAACCGATGAACTGCCCGCACCACCACATGATCTACAAGGCAGAGCCGCGGAGTTATCGTGATTTGCCTTTGCGTTTGGCCGAATATGGAACTTGTTACCGCTATGAGCAATCCGGAGAACTGGCCGGATTATTGAGGGTACGCAGCATGACCATGAATGATGCCCATATTTACTGCGCTCCGGAACAGGCAAAAGCAGAGTTTATTAAAGTTATGAATCTCCATACTGAATATTATAAACTATTTGGTTTAAGCGATTTCTGGATGCGGCTTTCGCTGGCAGAAGAAGACGCGGGAAAATTTGTTGATGAACCGGAACTTTGGGAAAAAGCGGAAACGCTTGTGACAGAAGCCATGGATGAGGTCGGAATTCCTTATGAGGCAGTTCGAGGCGAAGCTGCTTTTTATGGTCCAAAAATTGATTTTCAAGTTACAAATGTGATTGGCCGCGAAGAAACAGCATCGACTAATCAACTCGATTTAGTAATGGGTAAGCGTTTTGGTTTGACTTATATTGCCAGTGACAATGAGGAGCACACACCGATAATTATTCATCGTGCGCCGCTGGGTACACATGAACGATTTGTCGCTTTTTTGATTGAACACTACGGTGGTGCTTTCCCCACTTGGCTCGCTCCGGTGCAGTTGCGGATAATTCCGGTTGCATCTGCGTTTAATGAATACGCAAACCGCTTGAATGAAACCTTGTTTGGCTCATTTGTGCGGACTGAAATGGACGATTCGCACGATTCTTTCAGCAAAAAAATCAGATCTGCGGCGATTTCAAAAATTCCGAATTTGTTGATTGTGGGCGAAAACGAGCAAGCCGACCAAACTGTGACTTGGCAGCGTTACGGAACTAAAGAACGACAAACATTAGCCTTTGATGCTTTTCGGAATCTGTTACAGGAAGAAATTCTTCAGCGTCGAGACTGGCGTACTTCTGATCAAATATAACGACTAAAATCTAGTGCACTGATCATGGCAGAAGAAGAAATACAGGAAACAGAAACGGTTGATGATTCGGAGAATTTTGCCGCACAGATCGCCAGAGATGTGATGGTGATCTTTCAAAAGCAAATGGATCCCGAGGCCGCCGCAGTCGAATCTTCTGCCTATATTTGGAAAAATGCAGGAACTCCTGAGAAGGTTTCTTATTTCGTTGATGCCACCGAGTTGTGGCAGGATTCCCGGTCAAATGTAGATAAATTCGCAGCCTTGAGCTGGAATGGACTTGTAACACAAAGTGTCAATAACCAGGATTATGACACCTTTGTGCGCATGATGATTAGCGCGATGCTCAATGGTTTTTATAGTCTTGAGAAACCTGATATTGAATACGAGAAAAAAAGATATTCTTCTTATACCGCAATCATAGGAAAAACATTTATCCGTATGGTTGAACTTAGCCCGTCCAGCGAAGCGACCGTAGCTGAAATTTATACGCTTTTAGTCCATATTGAAATGGACTTGGAGGCGGAGTCACAGGCTGTTGAAGATGAAACCGGTACCGGCACAATTCCAACAGATATGCAGGAATTGTATGATGAGGTGATTGAATATCTTGCTGATCGGGGAAAGTTTAAAGCTGATCCAATGACTGGAGAAGAAGAAAATCCAAATGAATATATTGAGGTTTTATGTGAAAGGTTGCGAGCTACACGGCGTTATGTAATGCAGGAAGTGATTAACGAACGTGCGCTTGATAAAAGGAAAAAACTTGAAATGGAGCTGGAAAATCAGTTTGCATCCGCAGAAGAAATTGTCCTTGTTGCACCACAATTTACTGAAGGAATGGCCTTTTTTGTTCAGGAAAAACGTTACAATTTTAAGTACCTTGCTGTTGAAAAAATTAGGCTGACTCTGCAATTGCTCGGCTCAATCACAGGCGCAGTCTATTTCTTGCTGGGATTCATGGAAGTTTGGGGAATCCACTGGATTGACGGATTAGTGGTTTGCCTCGTAATGATGATCTTTGTACGGCTGGCAGCTTCCCGGAAACAAATTCAGTTTTTTTATCCTACTGATATTAGTAAAGAACTTGAAGAATGTGCCACTGCGTTCTTAAACGTAATGCGAAATATGTCACAGGAGCAGCTCGAACAATTTTTGGTGCGTCAAATAAAATTAGAGCGTAATCAAAAATATTTAACAACGATTCCGGAATTTATGAAATATCTGTATGCCATAATGCCGGACCGGAAAAGCATGATGATTACTGTGGATGAACTTTCTGAATTGGTGGAAAACTCTGAAATTGAAGTCGCAAAGCAATTACGCGGACAATTATAGCGACAAAAGACAACTGTTTTTCCCAGATTCATTAAATTTCCAAGCATCTCAAACCTGCACTACACAAAATGACTCCGCGTCTTCGGATTTCCTCAATTAGTGAAAAACTGCTAAATCAGCAAGTTACACTTAACGGTTGGGTACGTACTCGTCGGGGTTCAAAAGGGATTTCCTTTATTCAGCTCTACGATGGTTCAAACCAAAACGGGATTCAAGTTGTAGCCAATGAAGTGCTGGTAAATTATGAAGAAATTTCCAAACTGACCACAGGCGCCTCAGTGAGTATCCTCGGCAAAGTGGTTGAGTCTCCTGCAAAAGGACAGGCGTTTGAGATTCATGCGGCAGAAGTTCAGATCATCGGAACTTCATCCGGAGAATCATATCCACTCCAGAAGAAAGGTCACACCCTCGAATTTCTCCGCGAAATTGCCCATTTGCGTCCGCGAACAAATACACTTGGTGCGGTCTTCCGTCTCCGCAACACACTCTCATGGGCCATCCACAGTTTTTTCCAGGAGCGTAATTTCCTTTACGTACAAACGCCGATCATCACCGCAAATGATGCGGAAGGTGCGGGTGAAATGTTTCATGTCACTGCACTTGATTTGGAAAAATTGCCGCGAAACTCTGAGGGAAAAGTTGATTACAGCAAAGATTTTTTTGGCACAGATGTAAGTCTGACAGTTTCGGGTCAGTTAGGCGCGGAAGTCTTTGCGCTCGCCTTCACAGATGTTTACACATTTGGTCCAACTTTCCGCGCCGAAAATTCCAACACTTCACGGCACCTTGCTGAATTCTGGATGATTGAACCGGAAATGGCCTTTACTGATTTACAGGAGATGCTCGTGCTGACAGAGGAATTTTTAAAATATGTGATTGGAGTTTGTCTGGAACGTCATGAGGAAGAATTGGAATTTTTGCAAAAAATGTATGAACCGGATTTGCTCGAAACTTTGAAACATATTCATCAAACTCAATTTGAAACTCTCACCTACACCGAAGCCGTTGATATTTTACTTAAATCCGGCGAATCCTTCGAGTTTCCTGTTAAATGGGGAGTTGATTTACAATCAGAACATGAGCGCTACTTGACCGAAAAACACCTAAAAAAACCGCTGAATTTGATTAACTATCCCGCAGAAATTAAAGCATTTTATATGAAGCAAAACGATGATGGAAAGACAGTTGCCGCCATGGATGTGCTTTTCCCGCGACTCGGAGAAATTATTGGCGGTTCTCAGCGTGAAGATTCTCTGGAAGCACTTTCATCTAAAATGAAGGAACACGGACTTCTGGGTGAAACATATGATTGGTACCTCGATTTACGACGCTTCGGTTCGGTTCCACATTCCGGATTTGGCTTGGGATTTGAACGTCTTGTGCAATTTGTTTCCGGAATGAAAAATATCCGTGACGTTATTCCATTTCCACGTGTTCCCGGAAACGCAAACTTTTAATGAAGATCCTCATCGGCAGCAACGTCCACTGGTGGAACGCGGAAGCTGCGTATGCCGCGACCATCGCGAAGTTGCTTGAGGAGGCGGGGCACAATGTTTTCGTGCTGACACGTCCGGACTCTCTCAATGAGCAACGTCTCAAGGAACGTGGATTGCGTCTTGTAACTCACATTGATCTAAACAGCAACAATCCATTCCGGCTTTTTTCGGCATACCTGAAACTGAAGAAATTTCTTCTCGACCAGCGCATTGATTTGATCAATCCGCATCGTTCAGAAGGTTTCCCTTTATTCGTTTTTGCCGCTCGTGCCTTACGTGCTGTTCGTCCTGAAAATCCTCTTCCTGTCGTAAGAACTCGTGGTACCACAAGACCGTTAATGCGGCATTGGCTCAATCTAAAAATGCATACAGAAGGGACGGATTATCATATTACCGTGGGAGAAATAGTTTCTGACCGTTTGCTGAATAGCGTTGATATTATTCCGGAAAAATTGAAAACTATTTATTATCCGGTTGTCTGTCCGGAATTGCCTTTGCAGCCGCAAAAAGATTTTCGGACTGAATTTGAAATTTCCGCAAAAGCCAAAGTGCTGGCGGTGGTAGGACGTATCCGTCCGGTCAAGGGACAGCGCATACTGCTACAGAGTTTGAACCAACTCATTCCTGAATTTCCTGATTTGATTTTGCTAATTCCATATCGTGATACATCCGAAAGTGAGCCGGAAATGGTAGCACTCCGCAACGATATCCGCAGCCTCAAACTAGAAGCGCATGTGCGTTTAATTCCGGAACGCGAAGATATCCGCGCTTTGATGGAATTTGCGTATGCAGGAGTTGTCAGTTCGGTGGAGTCAGAAGTAATCTGCAGGGTTGCGGTTGAATTTTTTTCGGTAGCAACTCCGGTGGTGGCATTTCCTACGGGATGTCTTCCGGAAATTATCAGGCATGAAAAAAATGGATTGCTGGCCAAAGATCAAACGCCGGAAGCACTTACGGTAGAATTACGGAAAATTCTGGCAGATCCGGAACTCTCTGAACGTCTCGGTCAAGGTGCTCGGCGGGATGCGGAAATTCGTTTTAATCCTCAAAAAATGCTAGCCGAAACGTTGGACGTTTTTGAGTGTTCCCTCAATTATTAATCTTATCAGTTTTGATCCAGTCGTAAAATTAACAAATTGCCTTTTTGTCATTTCGACCGTAGGGAGAAAGCTTAATGCAAGTAGAGTGATCGTTTAGACAAGATTTCTTGCTTCATTCGAAATGACACGGTTTTCGGACTTTTTACTACTGCATCCTCTTTAAAATCTTTCTGATTTGAGAATTCGGACTTGAGAAATGACAGCATTTTTCTGATAATATAATGTTACGGAGGGATGGGTGAGTGGTTGAAACCGACGGACTTGAAATCCGTTAAGGCTGCAAGGTCTTCGGGGGTTCGAATCCCTCTCCCTCCGCCACATCTATATTTTATTACATCCCACTACATTCCAAAAAAGCTTACCAGCCCAGTCACAGACTGGTAAA
>JAESQU010000080.1 GCA_016764995.1 SAR324 cluster bacterium
AAACGGGACATTTTTTTTTGTTGTTCAGCAGGCGCGCTCAAATATGCTAGAGCTACTTCAGACGTAACTTCAACTGTAATTGTTTCTTTGCTCATAAGAGCCTCGTTCTCGAATATGGCTTAACAAAGCTTATATTCTATCAATAATAAATAGGAAATTCAACTTGTATAAAAAGATTGAAGAGACAAGCTAAGCAGCTTTTGAGATCTTTATAATTTACGCACTGAAGTTTAAAAAATCCGGTCGTTCAATTTTTGGATTTGACGCAGACTCAAGCCCATCAGGATCAACAGCATCGCCTGGACTTCACCGTCACGGAAATTATTTTCAAAAATACCAGCGACCATGAATCCGCAAATTCCGGCGATTCCGCCCCAGATGATTGAGTTTTCGTAGCTGAAGCTGGTGGTTTGAAAAAGTGTACGGATGCTTTGTCCTAAAAAAATGAAAAGAATGCTGAGGTATCCCAAAAAGCCGAGCAGGCCGTAATTTATCCAGGTTTGCAGATAGATGTTGTGGACTCCGATTCCGGCGTTGTTATTGAACCGATGTCCTGTACGTTTCTTGATTAAGTCTCGGTATTTGGGCATGATTTCCGCGTCATTGTTGTAGCCGATTCCTAACCAGAAATGGTCTTTGATTGCGGCAATTCCTGTTTCCCACATCAGAATTCGATCCTGATTTGCTTTTAGCATGAAACTGCTGATGAAGCGTTGCTGGATTACTTCTACGCGATTGGTTGGTGTGCGAATTTCAAAAGAAGGTTCACTGAATTGTGTGAATAAATAGGCTCCTCCCGCAATCACCAAAACAGTTACGGCAAGCATAAGTTTTGGCGATAGTCGAAAAAGCAGAACCGCGCTCGCCACAACAGTTCCCAGCCAAATGCTGCGTCCCAGCGAGGAGCCGATTGCCAGTAATACCAAAATCGTAATTGCTAACGTTATTAAACGTGTGAATGGATTCCAGTCTTTACAAAAAACAAGAGAGGCCAAAAGTGGAAAACAGAGCAGTAAAAAACCGCCATACGTCAGGTGATGCGTGAAATTTCCTTTGCCGTGGAAAACGGTGTTTTCACCAGCAGCACCTGTCAAATAAGGAGTGCTAAAACTTTGATCATCCGGTCTTAACCAGTCGACTCCGGTGAAATACTGAATGATACCGTAAATTGCAATCAACATCACAAATCCGAAGAAAACCCAAAGAAGTCTATCTTCATCTACTTCAGCCAAAATTACTGCGAGCAACAAGGGCAACAGCAAGCGCCAATTGCTACGGAGAGCCATCAGATGCTCGGTTTCGTATGCGTTCAGCAGTCCGGAAATTACCGCGGTTGCCATAAAAAATAAGATTGCCCACAGGAGCGGATTGCCGAGTTGAGACAGTTTTCGGTCCCAGAACCAGTGTATCAAAGTTATAAGATATAGCATTGCGATTGAGACATCTGTTCCGGCAATGCTGAACGTACTGCAAATGAATAAAAGATAGAGGAAAACCCGGTTCCAGTTTTTTGCGGAAAAAAAACGATTCATCATGTTGATAACAATTTACTGAAGATTTTTTTATATTTCAAAAAGACATCATTTCTTCGTCAGGACGGTCACGTTCCAGCAGTTGCTTTAAAGCTTGAGCGCAGGAAATTCCTTCATGCAAAACTTGATAAACGGCGTTGCAGATTGGCATTTCAATTTTGTGGCGCTCTGCCAATTCATGAATCGAAACAGCGTTGCGCACACCTTCTGCGACGGCTCCGCCCGCAGGGAGACATTCTTCCAGTGAGAGTCCCTGCCCCAGTTTTTCCCCAAGATTGTGGTTCCGTGAAAGTGTTCCTGTTGCAGTCAAAACCAAATCTCCGACTCCGGACATGCCCGCAAATGTTTCCGCGGATCCGCCCATCACTACTCCAAGCCGTGTCATTTCAGCAACACCTCTACAAATTAAGGCGGCTCTCGCGTTAAGTCCGAGTTTCATTCCATCAGCAATGCCGGAAGCAATCGCAATCACATTCTTGATCGCACCCCCAAGCTGGACTCCAACAAGATCTGTACTGCGGTAAAGTCGAAATCTGTTTGTATGAAATTTCTGCTGCAAGATACTCCCTGTTTCCTCTTCAGCACAGGCCAGAACAGCTGCGGAAGGCAAATCCAACGCAACTTCTCGTGCAAACGTAGGACCTGAAAGCACGGCTAATTTAGGCAGATTGTTAAGTTCTTCCGCATAAATTTCACTCATCAGCGCCAGTGAGTGTCGTTCAATTCCTTTACTGAGGATGACCAAAATATGCTTGGAAGTAATCTCTGGTAGCATTTTTTTGGCAACTTCGCGGGTGATGTGTGAAGGCAGAGATGCGACAAGAATACGGCAATTCCGGACAACTTCAGACAAATCTGTGGTGGCTCCCAGGGTTTCCGGAAGAGGAATGTCCGGCAGGAAAGATGAATTGACGTGATTTGTGAGAATGTCTTGTTTAGTTTCTGCTTCGTGGCACCAGAGCTGAACTGAGTTGCCGTTATTAGCAAGCAGTCTCGCCAACGCTGTTCCCCATGCACCGGCGCCGATCACGCCAATTTGAAACTCATTTGATTTCATAATTTTGACAAGTCTCCTGCGCTACAAGAATATTGTTCTGGAGATCCGCAAGCGGAGCAGAAAGTGAGGTTAACTGCACAGAAAGCTCTTCAATTTGCAGACGGGTTTGCCGCGGAGACGGACTTCCCTGATGCTGTCTCTGTTCCAGTAATTTTCGAGGATCGTGCAATTCGGATAAATCTTCCGCAATTTCAGTTGGATGCCCGAACTCGGCCAGAGTTTTCAGTAAAGCAGCAGTCGTAATTTTTGTTTCCGGTTCAGACAATTTTACCGCACGGGCCAGTAAATGGTAACACTCGCGAAATGGCAAATTCAGGGTTCGTGCTAAATGATCCGCAATATCGACAGAATTCATAAAGCCTGTTTCACATTGCTCTTTCATTTTTTCGGTGTTCACATGCAAACTTTCAAAAACACCCTGCAAAATAACAGGCGCCGCTTCGCATTCGCGAATGAGGTCCATGATTAGATATTTCGTAACCTGAGTGTCACGATTATAACCGCTCAATCCGCCTTTTTGAATACCAAGCAAACTTGATAAAAATCCGTGAGCCAGAGACGCTTTTGATTTGATAACTTCGGCAAAATCCGGATTTTTCTTTTGCGGCATTATTGATGAACCTGTCACAAACGCGTCGTCAATCCGGATTAATCCCGAGTAGGGGTGGCTTAAAAAAATTAGATCCTGCGAGACGATACTAAGGTGATTCATCAGCATTGCTCCTGCATGTGCCAGCTGGGATTCGTTCTCCCAGCGTGAAACGATGCAGTCCAGCGTATTACTGTCAACCTTTGCAAAAGCCAGCAACTCAGAGGTGAGCTGACGGTCAATGGGCCAGGATGTTCCAAAGGCAGCGGCTGCACCCAATGGGTTTCGATTGATTTGAGAGAGGGCGAATGCAAGGCGTTCCAAGTCCCTGCAAAGTCCCTGAACATAAGCGCAGAGCCAGTGTCCCCACGTTGTTATCATCGCCGGTTGGTAGTGAGTAAATCCGGGCATCACACTCTCAGCATGTTTCTCCGCATGCACCAGTAAAGCGTCTGCTAAATTTTTTACTGAACCAAACAGGCTTAAACCTACACTGCGTAAATAGAGTCGCATGTCACATGCCGATTGATCATTCCGGCTACGACCAATATGCATCCGCCCGCCCGCTTCGGCGCCTTGAGTTTCGGTAACAAAAGCCTCAACGTTGATGTGAACGTCCTCCTTGGCTGGATCAAGCGAAAATTCTCCTGACTCTACAAGTTTCTCGAGTTGGCTGAGACCGGCTAAGATGCTGCCCAAACTTTCTGTTGGAATCAATCCCTGCCGCTGCAGCATGATGCAATGTGCGCGGTTGGTCCAAATATCGAAAGGCAGCAATAATTCGTCTGCCATCGGCAACCCCTGAACATCACGTCCGGCACAAAAAAGGACGTTCTGCTCATTGGGTTTATTTTTGAGGTGACTCCCCCAAATTTGTGATTGTTTCTGCTTCATCTCTGCTCATGATTGTTTAATTTAATGACCATCTTAAGCGGTATCAGAAAAAATGCAAGCAGTTCACGTCCTCAATAACAATCTAATCCTGCCGAATGTGGCCCTTGGATTGCATCTTCGTTACCAGTCTTTTTAGCTACAAACTGTATAAAATAAGTTGTTTCATGGCAGGAATGTTTGAGAGTAAGATTTTTACATTGGTGCAGAAAACTCTGGATTTCAGAACCCAGCGACAGGATTTGCTGGCTTCCAACATTGCCAACAAGGACACTCCAGGCTACAAAGCCGAGGATCTGGTTTTTGAGAAAAGTCTGCAAAAAGCACTTCATGCGGATGAACCAGGTTTACTCAAAACCACAAACGCGCGACACTTTGACGGACGAAACACGCCGCCACTTGAACTGGTAAACGCACAGCGAATTCACAGCGCCTCTCCGTTTCCGGATTTTGACGGCAACACCGTAGATTTGGATCGTGAAATGGCTAAAATGGCTGAGAACCAATTGATGTACAATGCAAGCATTCGGATGCTAACTCACCAGTTCCGGATGCTAAAAACCGCAATAACCGAAGGACGCTAATGAGTTTTCAATCTTCTCTTAATGTGAGTGTTTCCGGAATGGCCGCACAGCGCCAGCGGGTCAATACTATTTCCGAAAACATCGCTAACGCCAGTACCACCCGTACTCCACAAGGCGGGCCGTATAGACGGCGGATAGTTACACTGGCTGCGGTTTCAAACGACCGTACTTTTGAAGAAGAACTGCGCTCACAGCAACGTTCGCTGGACACTGCAACTGAGGTCAAAGTGGTGGGAATTTCACAAGACAACCGGGCGCCGATTTTACGTTATGAACCGGGACATCCGGATGCAAATGAAGAAGGATATGTGGCCATGCCTAACGTAAACATAATGGAAGAAATGGTGAGCCTGATGGAGGCTTCGCGTTCCTATGAAGCAAATACC
>JAESQU010000081.1 GCA_016764995.1 SAR324 cluster bacterium
AGGTTGACTTTTGATGTTTCAATGCTACTCTGGCAACGAGTACAAACAAGCTGCTGTTCACGGATGGACCAAGTAGTTCATGAAAGGGCATCTAAAGCACATGAATGGACAGTTTCCGTTCATGAATGGGCTATTTTCAAAGAAAAAATAAAGCTATCAAAATCAAAATTAAGTTACAGTGGCAACTGAATTTTCCGGAAATATCAAAAAACGTAATCTATTTATGAACCTGCCAAAAGCTCAATCACTGACAGAGTATCTGAACACCTCACTTTCGATTGGATTTGAACATAGAGAACGGCTCCGTTTTTATACTGCTCTCTTTTTAGTGACTACTGTAAGCGTAGTTGCTCTACATCAGTTGTTTTCAGAAAGCCAACCGTTTGTGGATTTGGTGACACACGGCGTTCTGATTGGAGTTGGATATTGTTTGGGGATGGGATTGGTCGAACTGATCCTCCGGGGTGTTGTTCAGAAATGGAAGGAGGTTATCATGCTCAAGGTAGGCATTGCGTGGTGCATTTCCTTGGTGGGGTACATTTTCGGATTGCTGCTAATCGCTCCTTTCCAGGAATATTTTACGCCTTTGCATCCATTGCAAAAAGATCGGATATCGTTGGATTGGTTTACCAAGATGTTTCCGATTTGGGCGCTATTCACTTTTTTGTTTGTTCAGCACATTCTTAAACACACACTTGCCGCAGAAAATGAGCAACTTCAAGCTATCAACGAGGTTTTGGCAAAGCGCCTGGATGAGAGACCCAAGTCTGGTGAAGAATTTCCATCGCAGCCATTAGTGCTGAATGTAGGAAGAGAGATTGAGACAATCAACGCTTATGACATTAGTCACATTACGGTGGAGGAACATTACTGTAGCGTGTTTGTTTTGGAGAATGAGGCGCTACGTCGAATTGAAGTCAAACTGGCACTAAAGGAAGCATTGGCGCAACTTCCGGAGGATTACTTTCTCCAAATTCATCGCTCTCATTTAGTAAATTTGGCGTATGTTCGGAGTATTCGGACTTCCGGACGTTCCTGTGAGTTGCTCATGGAAAATTCGGACTCGGTCTTGCCTGTCAGCAGACATAGACTTTCGGAAGTACTGCCACGGCTTAAAAAGTCCCAAAAATAATTCCTATTACCATCCGAAATGGATAGTCTTGGAATAAACTAAAAATCGCTTCTAGATTACTTTTGCCCCTTCCTGAGTTTTTCAGTAGCCTTTGTATCGACTGCTTTTTGTGGATTCAGCACAACCCCGAAGCGTTCCCGTGCTTGCTGCACAGTGTAGTAACCTCTTTGAACATCATGCCGGACAAGTTCCGGATTACGTAAAAACGGATCTTCGTAGCCGCCTCCGCCTGGAGTTGAAACATGGATCGTATTCCCTGCTTCAACGTGAATATTTTGATCTTTGGAAAGATGCGGTGGAATGTAGATTTCAGCGTCTCTTTCAACATGAACCTGATTCACCCCACCGTCACTTCCGCCTAAAACACCTTGGGGTCCGAAACGTCCGTGATCCATCACCATCGAAACTTTTGCGGTTCCTCTGCGGAGTTTTATTTTATAATTTACTCCAAATCCGCCGCGCTGTTTTCCGGCACCTCCGGAACCTTCGTGTAAAGAATATTCTTCAAACAGTACCGGATAAAACTGTTCCATAACTTCAACCGGAGTTGTCTTGGAAATGCCGATAGTTGAGCATCCGTTTGAAAGTCCGTCGCCGTTTGAGTTGCCTCCATAACCGCCGCCGCTGATTACATACATCACATAGTTACGCTCAAGTTTAGGATCATATCCACCGATACAGAGGTTCCCGCTTGTTCCGGCAGGTGCGGCAAAAAGTTGCTCAGGAATTGCTTTGACCAGTGCAGAAAAAACTGCTTCGGCAATACGCTGACTGACTTCCGCGGCACATCCGGAAACCGGACGCGGATATTTCGCGTATAAAAATGTTCCATGCGGGTCGTCAATATGCAATGGTTCAAAGGTTCCGGCGTTAAGCGGTACTTCCGGAAAAATGTGTTTGATTGCCAGATAGACGGAAGATTTCGTTGTGGCAATTACGCTGTTCATCGGTCCTAAACACGGTGGACTTGAACCCGACATATCAAAATAAAGTTCCGTACCTTCCTTGCGGATTTTCATCTCAATCCGTAAAGGTTCGTTAACTACACCATCAGAATCTACAAAAGCCTCACCTTGATAAAAGCCGTCCGGAATTTCCTTAATCCGTGCCCGCATTTGTTGCGCAGCACGTTTTTTTAATTCTTTAATTGAACTGTTTACTATCTCGGTGCCATAACGGTCAAGCAGTTCGGTGAAACGTTTTTCACCTACAGCAAGAGCCGCAGCCTGCGCTTTTATGTCGCCGATGCGCTGGTCCGCAATGCGGATATTGGAAAGGATAATCGAAAGAATTTCCTCATCCAACACACCAGCTTTGTAGAGTTTTACCGGCGGTAAGCGCAGACCTTCCTGTTCAACTTCGGCCGCGTTTGCGGAAAATCCGCCCGGCACCGCACCTCCGGTGTCAGGCCAGTGACCCGTATTTGCCAACCATGCGAACAGTTCTCCTTTGTAATAAAACGGTTTTACGAAACGTACATCCATCAAATGTGTTCCGCCAAGATAAGGATCATTGACAATATAAACATCGCCGGGTTGTAAATTTTTGACCCGCTCAATCACACACTGAGTTCCAAACTGCATTGTTCCGACAAAAACCGGCAAGCCTAATTCTCCCTGAGAAATCAATTCTCCATTGTCTTTATCGTAAATTCCGTCCGAACGGTCTAGTGCTTCCGAAACAACCGGACTGAAAGCGGCACGCACGAAAGCCAGGTCCATTTCGTTGCAGACTTGCTGCAAGCCGCTTTGAATAACAGTTAAGGTAATTGGATCTAGATTTGTCATTGCTCGTTCCATTTATACTATATCTAATGCAAAACGAATGGCCTCACAGACGCTTTTCATTTTGTGTCGAGAAAGTGAAGTTAAACGTTTACCGATTTTCATTTTTGAAACGGTTTGGATGTGGTCGAGATTAACCACGCAATCCTTCTTCATTCCGTCTTCCGCTGAAAGAAAAACTTCACTGGGAATATCACGAATAGTAGAAGTGATCGGTGCTACCGTCACTTCGCCGAGATAATCCAAAATAGAATCTCGTGTGAGAATCAGTACAGGCTGTTTTTTCTCTGGAGCTTGAAATTTATACCAACGGATTTCTCCATGCTGCATCAATCCCCCCACTCCTGTTCGGCTTCCCAAATTGTGAACTCATTGTTAGTCCCGTTTTTTCCTGAGGGGTGCGCCACGTAGCCTTTACGGTGTTGTTCCTCCAATTTATGAATTCGATAGCGTTCCAACGCGTCTTGAAGGGCTTGCCTTGTGAAACCGGAGCGGCTTATCTTTAGTTCACGGATTACCTGATCTACTTGAGACACCAATTTTTCATCAAGTGTCATTTGAACTGTACGCATGATTTATCCATCTATTAGTGTGTTAATTTATAGCTATACTACCCCACATTAAGTTCATGCTCAATATATTTTTTTCTGTGTTTTTTGAGTTTTATTTTTATAAAA
>JAESQU010000082.1 GCA_016764995.1 SAR324 cluster bacterium
CAGGAACTCCAGCAACACAAATTAACTCTTTTTGTTGCTTCAAGGAGCAAGTACTGCATTTTGTTCATGCAAAATGTTTACAAATGTGTTAACTTTAAATAATGAGAAAAATTCAATTCTACAGAACGACTTCAGGATACTGTCCTGTAGAAGATTTCCTCGATTCATTATCAGGAAAGGAAGCTCAAAAAGTGGCATGGGTTCTACAACTAATTGAAGAACTTGATATTATTCCTACTAAATACTTCAAAAAGCTTATTGATACAAATGCTATTTGGGAAGTAAAAATTAAATTTGGAAGTAATATTTTCAGAATTCTTGGTTTTCTTGCAAGTAATAACATGATTGTATTGAATCATGCATTTCAAAAGGAAACCCAGAAAACACCTAAAAGTGCTATCAAACTAGCCGAAAAACGAAAACAAGATTTTATTAACAGAGAGAGGAAATATGAGTGATCTAAAAAAATATGTTAGTAAGCGAAAACAACTTGATGAAGAATTTTCAGAAAATTATGAAAATGGATATCAGGCATTTAAAATTGGAGCATTATTAAAACAGGCAAGAGAAGCTTCCGGCTTAACACAAGAAGAAATTGCAAAAAAAATGCATACAAAAAAATCTGCTATATCTCGCATAGAAAATCATGCAGAAGATATCCGATTATCAACTTTGGAAAAGGCTGCTGTTGCACTTGGTAGAAAACTTGAAGTGTCAATAAGTTGAATCGGCTAACAGCTAATGTAGCGGATTGTTAAAAAGGCACGAGATTTTTGAAAACCATCATTCCCAGCTGAAAAGCAACACGGGAGTATATTTCATGAAGAATATTGAGGTATTGGATCAAGAAGAACAGCAGATACTTGATGATTTTGAGAAAGGAAAATTCAAACAAATTCCCAAACTTAAAAAAGAAAAACAATAGCTTGAGGATGTAGCACGTCAAACACTGCTGAAGGATAAGCGTATCAACATCAGCATCTCATCTCGTGACCTTGTGCGTCTTCAGAAACGTGCGGCAAAAGAAGGAATTCCATATCAGACTTATATATCCGAAACACTCCACAAACTGGTGACAGGCAGATTGAAAGAAGTGGTTTGATGATTACTAATATTTCCGAATGAGATCCGCAAATCTAATTCAGACTTTAACTAAATATACCCAAACCGGAAAATCAAAATCACTTGGGAACAGTGAAGACGGAAAGGGAAGATTGGGGACGATTAAACTGGGTAGCTTTGTCCCCGCAGAAGTTTGGCAGTAAATCAAAAAGTTAGGATTTAAAAAAATAATCCTCTAGCTGGTGCAAAGTAAATTCCTGTTCCCGCAGCTTCCAGGCAAGAATATCACCTGTCGAAATAACACCGTACAACTTTCCATCTTGAAGCACCGGAAGGTGCCGGATTCGGTTTTGCGACATGATATTTGCAGCTTCTCGGATTGATGTTTCCGGTGGAACAGTGGCAATTGATGAGGTCATTGCTTCAGAAACTTGTGCTTTTTCAGGATCCAGCCCGGCAGCGACAACACGGCTCATCAAGTCTCGTTCGGTAAAAATTCCGGCCAAAGAATCATTTTCCACAACCATCACAGCTCCTACCTTATTGTCACGCATTTTTCTAGCTGCCACGACAACAAGACAATCGCTGTCAACTTGAATCACTCCTTTTTCCTTATTGTCCAAAATATCTTTCAGTTTTCCTGACAAAACATCTGCTGCCGAATCAACACGAGTAGCAGTATTTTCAGTAGCTTGCATATTTTCTCCTTGGTTAAAATCCGTGCATCAAGATTGGCCAAAAAAGCACTGAAAGTTAATCGGCCAATTTTCAAATTTTGTTTTCACAGCCTGAATCTCATATAATTGAGAATAATTGTCAATACTATTTTTGTTTTTAACTTAAGATTCGTGTCTTGATCTAACACCGTGTTAGCTTTATGCTGACAAGTAAAAGGCCGAAAGAAGACAACAAAGCCTTTTTTAGCCCACAACTATCTTTAGATGATCAAAGCATTATGAATTCAACTGAAACAGAATCAATTCTTGTTGGCCTTACAGGCGGAATTGCCTCCGGAAAAAGCACAGTAATCCGCTATCTCCGCGACAATGGTTATTCGATTATCGATGCCGATAAGCTGGGACACCGAGTCCTGGAGCCTGGAACCCACGGTTACAAAAAAGTCGTGGAAACATTTGGTAAAGGAATTTTGCATCCGGAAGGTACTGTAAATCGTCCGGCACTGGGAAAAATAGTATTTTTAGATCCGCAAAAACTGAAGCGGCTGAATGAAATATCTCATCCAATTATTGCCGACATGATACAAAAAGAATATGAAAAATTGGTCTCCGACTGTGTCCGCAAAATAGTTTTTTTGGAGGCGGCCATTTTAATTGAAGCAAATTGGCATAAGGTTTGCCAACATATTTGGGTAGTGACGCTGGTTCCGGAAATCGCAATGCTGAGATTGCAAGAACGTGATGGTCTGAACAAAACAGAAGCCCAGGCACGTATCGAATCACAACTTTCTCCAGATGATCGATTAGCCTATGCTGATGTCGTTTTGAAGAATGAAGGTTCGCAGGAAGACCTCATAATTAAAACCCAGCATGCACTGCAGGAATTGAAACAATTATGACATTCCGGCCATGCTAATTATCTTTTAATCACACACTGAAGTGTTATGAAACATCCAATGCATCTGATTCTGGACAGCTATTCTCATCCTGGAATTTCTTTGTTCTGGAAACGTCATGGACTGAGTATCATGGAGCAGTTGGTGCCCCATGAATTTTTCTTCACAACCGGCGACACTCCACTGGAGAAACTTGTGGAACGTGAAATATGGTCCGGTTGGAAAAAAATTATCTTGATCGGTACTCCAAGTTCTATTAGACGTGGTTTTAACACAATAATACAGGCCAGTCACGAATGCAGAAGCACTCTGGAAATTGGGTTTTGGCCGCTCGATTTACAGCGGCTTGCAACCTCCATCAGTCAGTCTTCCTTATATTTAAAACCCGTGCTGCAGGTTTTTAAAGCAGGACATACAATTCATGCAGATGTTGTGAAGGTTCAGTTTCTTGCACCAGAATTGGAAACAAGATATTTTTGGAATGATTTTGTAATCAACAGTACCCAATCTGCTGCTGAAACAACTATTTTTATTGACGAACAAAACAGCCGGTTGAGTGGCAAATTTTGTTGCCGCATTGCTTTCCACGACGAAGCTTTGAGTTCGTTAACAATGCATCCTGGAAAGTTGACCAGAACTCCTGTACTAAAAGTTTACCTGAAACGTGAAACTTCCTTAACCGCGACTGAACGTTTTAAGCAGCTCAAACAGTGGCTGGCAACTGATACTAAAATAGTTGAAAAGGAGAGACTACTGAAAACAGGGAAACACGTTGAGGTTCAAGGGAATTGGGCAAATTTGACTTTGGATTTTGCGACAATACAGGATTCTGTGCAATCAATACATTTTGAAGTAGATCGCAAAGCATTCTCTCTTATTATCCCTGCTAAGCCCATTCAGACAACAGAAAGCATCAGAAAGATTTTCCCCGCATTTCGTCCAACAAGAGTAATCGCCAACAATCGTGGAACTTCAAATAAAGTTCCGTTGCATTACAAAGAAAACTCTAAATCTGAAAAAGAATGAACTTCAATTTATAGAATTTTCAGTTGATTTTTCAGTTGGTTGAGCAGAAGATTTGACTTTGTTTTCCGGGGCTTGAATTTCCTTGACAGACGAGGCCGTTTTATCCGTCAGCAATTTGGGAAACTCCTGTGGCAGCAAACTTTTCATTTTTTCTTCAGTTGCAATTGAACAAACTCCCTCGACAACTCCCCCATCGTGAATAATTAAACATCCCGCAAGATTTGTGACACTTCCCTTTACACGGCCTTTAGACATTATTTCAATCCTTTTGGATGCAAATAATTCTCCTTTAACATGACCGTTTATTTTTATTGTTGACGCACGAATTGTTGCATCAATTATTGCGGGTTCTCCAATTATCACCTCGCTGGCAATGTCAATTGTACCTTGAACATCACCATCAATCCAAATAGGACGCATCCCACAGATTTTGCCTTCGATCCGCATGCCTTTTCCCACATAAGTTGGCGCAGTGCCCTTGTAGGATGCTTTTTTGTTATTTCCAAACAAATTTCACTCCAGTTTCAAATTTAGTAAAAAGCACAATTGCATTCAAATCAACTCATAAATCTACCACACAAAGCATTAGACAATATAAATAACAGATTCACAAGATAATAATCATTTTTCGAATGATACAAAGCTATTAATTTGTTAAGGACTCAAATATCTGTCTAATTTTTCGAACATAAAACATTCATTTCCTGTTTTACATTGCATCCTTTTTGAGAGAAAGATAAACT
Organism: SAR324 cluster bacterium; assembly: GCA_016764995.1. Taxonomy (GTDB): domain Bacteria; phylum SAR324; class SAR324; order SAR324; family NAC60-12; genus Arctic96AD-7. The sequence goes on from JAESQU010000082.1 coordinate 4,405, forward strand.
AAAAGGATTGAGAAATTAGACACACACTATCTTTTCTCCCTTTTTATGCAAAATACAGATATTCCGCGCTTAATTCAAAACAAACTACTTTTTTATGTTTAACTTCAGATTCATTACTGTAATTATAACTTTAATCATTTTAAGTGGAACGCTTAGTGTCAGTTTAGCAGAAGAAGGCGAAAAGTTCTCTGCTCGCTTCAGAAAACTCTCTGACGAATTACGCTGCCCAACTTGTCAGGGTTTGTCTGTCAAAGATTCGGAAGCTGGATTTTCAAATAGTATAAAAGATAAAATTCGTGAACTGATGAAAAATGGCAAATCTGATGAAGAAATAATAGCATATTTTGTGAAGCGTTATGGAGAGTGGATTTTACGTTCGCCAACAAAGCAGGGCTTCAATTTGTTGCTCTGGATACTTCCTGGCGCCGGGATAGTGATTGGACTTTTTGTGGTCTTCTTGCGGGCTAAGCGCAGGACAAACAATCCAGAAAATGAGGAACTAGCTCAACTGACAGCTGAAGAGGAACGAAAGATCAAGGAAGATTTAGGGCGTTTTGAGGGAGGTTAAATCTATTCTTTTCTACGGAAAGCGTTAAAGTTTTCGAAATTTATCCTGTAATCAATTTTGTTTTGCACATCATATTGTGTAAGATAGTCTGCGTAATATTTGCCTTCTTTCTGCTGATATGTCTCTATAAATGATTGGTCAAAATTTTCACGATCATCAAGGCCAAACAAACGGGCTGCCGCGGTTTTTACTGAAAGTTCAAGTAAGAATCGCAAATCTATTAATTTTTCAAATTCAGGCAGGAAAAGCGTTGTTCCCCAAACCAGTAAAATCATTTCCGGAGCAAGAAAAAAAGGGAATGTGCATATTTCATAATCCTTAATATTTTCAGGAGGATTTTCGAAGTAAACTTGTTGCCCCAGACTGTAGGGACGCAAAACATCTTCAATAACCCAGTTCCGGATTTTTTCGGAGCGCCAGAAAGAAGAAGCAGACAATGTTCCTGAATTGTCATGTTGTTGAAATTCTGTTCCTAAAACTTGAGACAAATCCAGGCTTGAAACGAGCAATCCTTGATCTTCAAGGGAATCGATTAGTTCGCCGACAAAAAAAGAATGTCCGCATTCGTCAGGGCCTCCTATGCCGAGCATCAATGGAACCTGCTCTGAGTTCTGCTTTAAATTAAAAAGAGTTGCAGATAAATCTTCGGCAGTTATTTTACTCGGATGAAATATTTGCAGCATATCGTATAAATGTTGATACTGAAGGCCACCGTTTTTCGCAGTTTGGCCAATGCTTCCTGCAAAATTTTTGGTAGATGTTGCTAATTTTATTTGCAAATCCGGATGTTCGGAAAACCTAAATACGTTTTCACCTGACAGAGAAGAATTATTTTTAAATGCTTCTGTACCGGTGCTTTGAATGACTGAAAGATTTGCGTATGAGTTCCATTCAGAAGCTTGGATAGACTCTGCAATGAGCACAGTCTCAAAATCACGATCAGCAAAAACACCTAAAAACTGACGAAATTTATCCCATGCCTCCTGATCAAATTTAACTGTCAGGCTGTCTAGATCAAAAACCAAAAGTCGGATATGACTCGGATGAAATTCTTTCATAATTATCTAAATAAATTGATTAAAATAAACTACAAACCCCAAGCTTACTTTGCCTCTGCATCTTCGTTTAGAGGAAGTGCATGTTGAAAAGGCACACTCAGGTTTTTGCTTCAGTTTTAAGACTGATAGACATGTCTTTAGCATTTGCCGCATGGGAACTTGCATATCAGCTCCGATTCTTCTGGATTGATCTCCCCCCGGCCTCGATGATTCCCACACATGCTGAATACTTGAAAGCGGCCTTCTTTGTGGCCATTTTAACTGGTTTCGTTTTCTCTTTAAGCGGAGTTTATCGTCTGCATAAAGTTGTCCATCCGCCCCAAGAATTTTACCATCTTTTGCGCGGAACATTCACCTTATTATTGCTGACTTTGGTCACCGCGTTTTTCTATCGAGAATTTTCTTTTTCTCGTGTTCACACCCTCTATTTTCTTATTTGTTTATTGATTTTACTATTTTTTTCACGACTCATTACAAGAGGATCTTTACATTGGTTGCACGCCAGAGGCGCACATGTTGAACGTGTTTTGCTGATAGGAAACGGTGTCTCCGCAAACAAATTTATTGAACGCCTCCTACGACTCAAATCTCTGGGAATTGTTCTCAAAGGAGTGATAGAAACAAAGGCTAAGCAAAACTCAGAAATTCCACAAAATATACCCAGACTGGGAGGAATTGATCAGCTGAACCAGATTATTCAGGCACAACAAATTGATCAAGTTTTTATTGCTCTCTCTCCGGAAGAACAGCACTATCTTCCGGTACTGAAAGAACTGCTGGCTGAGCAATGGGTTGATGTGCGGATTATTCCTGACTTGGGAACTTTCCGAACACTGCACACAGAAGTGGAGTCATTTGATGACATGCCGATTGTTACCATCGTGCAAAGTCCAATGACTGGCTGGAATCAAGTTCTTAAGCGTCTGCTGGACATTTCCGGAGCTTTTTTCGCAATTGTGCTTTTTGCACCTGTGATGATGGTGATAGCACTGCTGATTAAACTCACTTCATCAGGACCAGCTCTTTATGGTCAGGAACGAATGGGGCTTGATGGCCGTACTTTTAATGCCCTAAAATTTCGTTCCATGCATTCGGACGCGGAGTTACAAACCGGTGCTGTCTGGGCCAGCGAAAACGACGAGCGTCGTACAAAATTTGGAATCTTTCTGCGTAAATATAGCTTGGATGAATTGCCCCAGCTTTTCAATGTCTTTAAGGGCGAAATGAGTTTGGTCGGACCCAGACCTGAGCGTCCTGTATTTATTGAACAATTTAAAAGCCAAATTCCACATTACATGCTTCGGCACAAGGTCAAGGCAGGCATCACCGGCTGGGCACAAATCAACGGCTGGCGCGGTAATACATCACTTGAAAAACGTATCGAATGTGATTTGTACTACATCGAGCGCTGGTCAATCTGGTTTGACATTAAAATATTATTCCTGACTTTGTTCAAGGTATTTATTGATCCACATGCGTACTGACAAAAAATCCGGCGGATTTACTTTATACGAAATTTTGATTTCCATCACAATCATGGGAATTCTTACAGGCTTGCTTTCCGTTTCCCTGTTTCCTCTTCTGGACAGGGCTGAGTTTGTAAACACGGTTGATCTATTCAAAAACACTCTGCGGCAGGCACAGTGGCTGGCACTGACTCAGCATAGATCTCACCGCTTGAAAAGTGAATCCGGAAATCTGTTGCTGCAGCGCAAAAGTGCCGGTAATTATGACACAATATTACAGGAAAAAATTCCGGAAAATACCTCTATCAACGCCACCCGCTGGCCTTCATTCAGCGCATTTGGATTTGCCGCGGCCGGCACCATCACGCTGGAAACTGATGATTACAGCACTAAAGTAGTAGTCAGTCCAATTGGGCGTATCAGGCAGACTGAGATTCAAAGAAAATAATAAATTGAATAACTCATGAAAATAAAACTGAATCTCTGCCATGCCGCCTTCATTCTACTTACTGCGTCTCTGCTGATAGGCAGTGGATGCTCTAAAAAAGAGAGCAGCTCTTCAGCCACAAGTACTGCTGACAATTCTACTTCTCCTTTTACTGTGTCAGAAATCACTCAAACAAATAGTGGAGACGGATATTTTACAGGATCTTTTGTAGTGCCTTCAGATGGAATTTCTTTTTTATTGTCTACACACAAGGATAACAATGCCTCGGTTGCGTTCTATTCATTGTCTGACCCTGATGGAACAGATATTTTGAGTTCTTCTTCAACACCGACTTTGAACGGCGTTGCAAGTGGAAGCCTTGGAGGTAGCGGTTATGCCAATGTTCTTGTACCGCAGTCGCCCAGCTTCAGTGCAAAAGCAGGTACTTGGACGTTCAAAGCCCACAATAACGACCGTGTTAAATTGGCACTGCGCTCCAGATCCACTCCAACTTCTACAACAATAGTTGTTCAGCCCTACATCACCGGTACAACCTGGGCTGCAGGTGATCTGACCGCTACATTGAGTGTAATGTCCGGAATCTATTCTACAAATGGAATCACACTAACCATTAACAGCACTATCACAATCAGCGACTCTCAATATGCGGCAATATCCGGAACTTTCACCGATTCAACAACTTCCGCACTTGTTTCACAGGGAGTGACAGAGGGTGTTAATTTGTTTTTTATTGAGGATTATTCAGACTCCGAACACTTGGGCAATGCAGCAGGAATTCCAGGTTCAATGGGAATTGCAAATTCCTGGAACGGAGTGCTGAACAGTCTCACTGCGCATGCAACTGGAACCACGCTGGATTCACAACTGTTAGGTGAAACTGCTGCTCATGAAATGGGACACCAGCTCGGATTGTTTCATACAACAGAATCAGGCGGAACAGTGTTTGATATCATAAGCGACACTGCAGAATGCCCTAAAAGCTTGGATAAAGATAGTAACAGTCAGATTCAGATGTCTGCGGAGGAATGCGAAGGCTACGGTGCGGAAAATGTGATGTTCTGGAC
>JAESQU010000083.1 GCA_016764995.1 SAR324 cluster bacterium
ATTGTCATTGTAGGCTGTCCAGATTCCCAGATCGCCTGTGGGAAGGGTGCCGTTATCACCCTGGTTCAATGGATCATTCGAGGCATCATAGTTCGGATGTACGACATACGCCAAGTCAGGCCCGTAACAACTGACATATTTGCTGCTTCCACCCTTCATTTTTTTAGGAATCGCTTTATGACACTGACCGATGTCAGTGGAATTCAAGACTGCCTGTAAGCGGGCTACTTTGTCCTTATGTTTTTTTGGATCATTGTCGTCATTAATCACTGTAGCAAACGAGCGACCTGCAGTTCTGCTGGTGACGCTTGATCCGGATTCAGTATTTGATGAAACAGACAAATTACTCGGCATGGCTGTCACCATGCTTGAGTCCGTTACAGTACTGCTGGTACTACTTGTGCTGTCATCTGACTTTTTGCAGGCAGCAAAAACTAAAACCAGACTCAATACTAATACGATACGAAACAATTTCATATTCCCTCTTTGATTTGAATTAAAAATATACAATGATTGATGAACACATAAAAAATCCTAAAACCCTGTCATTGCTTACTAAGCGAGAAATCTTGCAAAAGTAAACACTAATATTATTAAGATTTCTCTCTATGCTTGAAACGACAGTGTGGATTTCGGATTTTTCACGAAACTATCATTAATGATTAACGCGAAATCTAGTCAAAATTAAACAAAAAGTCAAGCCAAATATTTATTTAATTGAAATTTTTTAAAATCCGAAAATTTATGTTAGAATTTATAATATCGTACAAGACACAACACACAGGATAAAATGACTGATCAACTTTCTGAAGAAAGCAAATCCAGACTTTTAAGGGTCGCACGGGAATCACTGGAAATTTTTCTTACAAGTGGACAGCGAACCGTTTTTACATCCGAAATTCCCGAATTGTTGAAAAAGCGGGCGGTTTTCGTGACGTTGAGGAAAAAAGTGTCCGGAAATTTACGCGGTTGTGTCGGACAAATCGAAGCGCGTTACAGGTTGATTGAGGCTGTAGCAAAAACCGCAATTTTCTCTGCTGTGGATGATTCGCGTTTTCCTCCGCTGGAACCGGATGAATTGCCAAACTTGCTGATAGAAATTAATGTACTCACTCCATCGGCGCCAATCAAGCCGGAGGCTGTGGAAATTGGAAAACACGGATTGCAGCTTAGTAAGGGAACTTCCGGAGGACTTTTTTTGCCGGAAGTCGCACTTTCAAACGGTTGGGACCGCCTAACTTTTCTTGAAGAACTTTGCCGCAAAGCAGATTTGCCGAAAGGAAGTTGGCAGGAAACTGATGCTGAACTGCGTTCCTTTGAAACTGAATCTTGGGAAGAAAATTGAAACTCTCATTTAATTATTTTTATCGTCAACTGCGACCATTTTTATTTGCGTCAGATGCTGAAAAAGTACACGAGAGGATGTTGTCGATTGTTGAAAGTATTTCAAAGATTCCTGGATTTCTCCCGTTTTTGCGCTGGCAATTCCGGGAAGAAAATCCGGTTTTGCGGACAAAACTCCTTGGCAGAACTTTGGAAAATCCAGTTGGACTCGCGGCGGGATTTGACAAAGACGGCCGGATTCATCCCGCTTTATTCGCACTCGGTTTTGGTTTCGTGGAAGTCGGCACAGTTACACCACAGCCGCAATCCGGCAACCCACGCCCACGACTTTTCCGCCTGCTAAAAGATCATGCATTGATCAACCGCTTGGGCTTCAATAATCAGGGAGCCTGGAAAATGGCGGAAAGGCTTGTTGCCGGCACTTTGAAAATCAAGCCTGAAGATGCTGATTTTTTTGATCAATCAGGAGATTATCCGGCAAATATCGCATCCGGAATGCTTGGCATCAATATTGGAAAAAACAAAAATACTGATCTGGAAAAAGCCACAGAAGATTATGTTTCCGCCCTCAGCACACTTCATCCGTTTGCCGATTATTTGACGCTCAATATCAGTTCTCCGAACACAGAAGATTTACGAAATTTGCAGGAAAAAGACGCGCTTCGTGCTTTGCTTGATTCTGTCTGCGCACGTCGTGACAAACTGGACCAGAATCATTTACGTAACACCCCATTACTGGTAAAACTTGCTCCGGATCTGGATGACGACGCACTGGAAAATTGTATCCGTGTCATTCAGGAATTTTCAATTCAGGGTGTGATCGCGACTAACACCACAATCGAACGTCCTGAACTGAAAAGTAAGCATCGAAATCAATCCGGAGGATTGAGCGGAAAACCACTGCGGAAACGCAGCACTGAGTTGATCCGGAATCTATCTGCGGAATTGGGTGCTGATGTGCCAATAATTGGAGTTGGAGGAATTTTTAACGGCGCGGATGCATACGAAAAAATCAGGGCCGGCGCGTCAGCCGTGCAGATTTATACTGCCTTGATTTTCGAAGGCCCAGGACTCGTCCGGAAAATTAAAGCAGAACTGGCAAATTTATTGGAAAAGGACGGTTTCAAAAGCGTAACCGAAGCGGTAGGCGCGGATCACTGAATTTGCAGATTAGCTTTTTTTACGGATTATTTCCAGCATTTCCGCCACCGAAGTGAGTTTTGTTCTGGGTCGTCCGAGTTTTTGTCCCGCTTCAGTTTCATGCGCATCAAGCAGTAACCAGTCTGCAAATGAGAAAAAATCCACTTTCCGATTTTCGAGCAGAGAAACAATATCCGGATTAACGTCATTTTTTCCGGCTTCCATTTTTTCATTCAGGAAAGTTTCCAACATCCGATGTACTGTTTCCACGGCATCCTGTTTATTGGTGCCGATTACTCCGTTTGGACCACGCTTAATCCAACCCGCGACGTATTCGCGGTTTCGCAAAACATTGCCATTTTCCGTATCCTTGACCTGTCCACATTCATTGGGAATGGTTCCGGATTTTTTATCAAAAGGCAAATCCGTCAGCGGTTTTCCATGATAACCGATTGAACGGAAAATCAAGCCTGCTTCTTCTTCTATTTTATTTTCAGTAGCTTGTGGACGCAAACTGCCGTCTTCCTGCTTCACCAATTGATTACGTACCATACTTATTTTTTCAACTTTATCATTTCCGGAAATTTCAACAGGAGAAGCGAGGAACAGAAAACGGACTCTCCTCTTTTTTCCAGAAGCGTCTCTTGCAGAAATTTGCTTTAGAATTTCAATATTTTTTTTTGTATCGTTACTCGCAAGCGTTTCCAAAATTTGCTGACTTTCCGCATCCAGTTCAAGTGCATCTGCCTCCACCAGAACATCGGCATCCGGAAGTTCCAGAAACTCTCTTAATTCAGCTGGTGAAAATGCCGCCTGCAACGGTCCACGGCGTCCTACGAGCCAGATGTTTTCCAACTGACTCTTGCGCAATTCCTTCAGAGCATAATCGGCAATATCAGTTTTCGCCAGTTCATCTGCAGTTTTTGCCAGAATTCGAGCCACATCAAGCGCGACATTGCCCATGCCGATCACAAAAGCGTGCTTGACTGACAAATCAAACTTGTGATCACGAAAATCAGGATGACCGTTATACCATGCCACAAACTCAGTTGCGGAATGACTTCCACTTAAATCCTCACCCGGAATTCCAAGCGAGCGATCAGCTGGACTTCCGACTGAATAAATCATTCCATCATAGTGTTCCAGCAAATCAGCTTGAAAAATATCCCGGCCAAACTCAACATTTCCGAAAAATCTGAAATTCTCATTTTCCGCAATGCGTGTGTAGATTTTTGTGACGGATTTAATTTTCTGATGATCCGGAGCAACTCCACCGCGAACCAATCCAAAAGGTGTCGGCAGACGATCAAACATGTCAACTTTTATCTCCCAAGACTTTTGTCGAAAAAGCTCTCCTGCCGCATAAAATCCTGCAGGACCGGAACCGATAACAGCAATTTTCCAGAATGAATTCATGAATTATTGTGATTGCAATTCAAAATTAATAAAATCTAAAAAACACAAAAATCACTAAATATTTACAGGCAGAACCTTTTTCAAAATTTCCGCACCACCATTTAACATCAACCACTGTGCTACATCCTGACCCAGTTTAAGCGCATTTTCACGGGGTGAGTGTGCCTCATAGCGCAAAATTGATTTACCTTCCGGATCACCGATTAGGGCACGCAAAACCAACTCATCTCCTTTTAAAACACAATATCCTGCCAAAGGTAGCTGACAATTTCCTTCCAGTTCAGTCAGCAAAGCACGCTCTGCAAGCAAACAATCCCAAGTTTCTTGATCATGGAGGTGCAGAATTCGACTCAGTGTTTCTTGATCGTCTATTCGTGTTTCAATTCCGATTGCGCCCTGACCGATTGCCGGCAGCATCCATTCCATCGGCAAAACTTCTGTGATGCGCTCCTCAAGATTTATTCGCTTCAATCCCGCAACAGCCAAAATTGTCGCATCGACTTCCCCCCGGTCAAGTTTCCGGACCCGAGTTTGTACATTCCCGCGTAAATTGCGGACAAGCAAATCCGGCCGATGATGTTTCAATTGGGAAGCGCGGCGTAATGAACTTGTTCCTACCACACCCCCCTGAGGAAAATTCTCAATTTTGCCATATTTTGGACAGAGCCAAGCATCTCCCGGATCCTCTCGTTTGGCAATTACGGAAATCTCCAGACCTTCCGGCAAAAAACAGGTCACGTCTTTCATACTGTGAACAGCCAAATCCGCGCGTCCGTCAAGCAGAGCGTTTTCCAATTCTTTGATGAACAGCCCCTTGCCTCCTACGTCTGAAAGCGGTCGATCCTGAATGCGATCACCCTCTGTTTTTAAAATCAATAATTCTACTGTTATTTCAGAATATTGCGCTAGTATCCTTTTCTGAACCCATTCTGCTTGCCAGAGCGCGAGTGGACTTCCACGGGTTGCAATTTTTAAAATGAGTTCCTTGGAATCGCTTGTCGAAAAAGCGTTGGGCATGAGTTAGGATTTGATTATTTTGAGTCTTGGTTGTTTACTTTCTAACTGTTCCAAATTTGCCTGAGTTGGTTTAAGGTCAAAGATTTTATTGACCGTTTCCAAATAAAGATGCGCGTCTTCCGCATGCGCGATTTCCTTAAGATTACGAGAAGGATCATGCAGTAATCTGTGCACCAATCTGTGGACCATTAGTTCAACTGCTTTACGCTCAGAATCCGGCATTGCTTTCATGCGGCGAAAGCCTTTTTCAATTTCTTCTTCTGCCATGGAATGGAAGGCTTTACGCAAACTTCTGATTGTCGGAACAGCTGAGAGCGACTTAAACCAAAGTTCCAACTCCATTAATTCTTCCTCTACAATATCTTCTGCCTTTATTGACTGTTTTTTCCGTTCCTCCTGGTTTTGTGATACAAGCGATTGCAGATCATCAATATCATAACAAAACGCTCCATGTAACTTATTTATTTCAGGATCAATATCACGTGGCACAGCAATGTCAATGAAGAACATGGAGTTTCCTTTACGCTTTCGCAAACAGTCCTTCACCAGTTCAGGGCCGATAATATAGTCACGCGCGCCGGTGGAACTGATGACAATATCCGCTTCATGAAGATGTCGCTGCAGATGATCAAATGGTACGGCCATTCCCTGAAATTTTTCCGCAAGTTCTGCCGCATTTGAAAAAGTCCGGTTTGTCACAAACAGTTGAGAAATACCGTTGCTCATGAGGTGTCGTACCGCTAATTCTGCCATTTCTCCGGCACCAATTACCATCACTTTTTGTCTGGAAATATCCTCAAAAATTTGTTTTGCGAGTTCCACGGCAGCATAGCTGACAGAAACAGCATTACTTGCAATGGTGGTTTCAGTACGTACACGCTTTGCTGTAGAAAAAGCACGCGTAAAAAGAGGATGAAGCAGTTTTCCGGTCAAATCCGCTTCTTTGAAAGATTGAAACGAATCTTTGAGTTGTCCAAGAATCTGAGGTTCGCCCAGAACCATCGATTCTAAACTCGATGCAACGCGGAAAAGGTGGCGTACACCTGCTAAATTCTGAATGGTATAAACACTTTCCCGCAGTTCAGAAAGTTGCCAGTATTTCTCCAGCAACTCAATGATTTGACCCAACTGCCGTTCCGCGTCAACAAGGTACAATTCTGTACGATTGCAAGTGCTGAGGATTACGACACCACCCAAATTGAAACGGAGGTTCAACTGTTCTCCAAGTTCAACTTGCTGTTTTGGAGTCAATGCAAGTTTGTCTCGTACTTCAACAGGGGTTTTCCTGAAATTCCAGCCGATTACACTAAAGCGCATAAGCAATACAGAGTTTTTTCAATGTTGATTAATTTTTCTTAATCAACATTGCTGCAGACGTAAAAATTGACTAAGAGGTACTTTTAAAATTCACTTTTCAAATAATTACAAAATAACATATTCTTCCGGAATCCGCAGGTTGAGCGCCGTTCTTGAGCGGATGCACTGAGCCTGTCGAAGTGGAGTCGAAAGAGAGTCGAAACCTGAATTAAGCTGAAAATTCCCTTCCCTTCGACAGGCTCAGGACAAGCGACTCCGTTCAGGGAACGACTCCGCTCAGGGAACGGGTTTTTTTAGAGACGCCATAAAACAAAATTCATGTACACTTAAAGGTAAATTGCTTTTTTCCCTCGTTCCGCGCATCATACTATTTGAACAAAAATACTCAAGACAGGAAAAATTTTTCATGGTTACTTTTTTTTCAAAATGGCTGACTGCCAATCATTTAACCACATTGCGGGTTGCATTGGTACCATTCATTTATGCGGGAATGGTAGTTGGAAAAGAAGTACACTGGCTTTTGTTCAGTACCTGGCTAGTATTTTTATTCGCGTGTTTGACAGACTACTGGGACGGAGTGCTGGCACGTCATCAGGGACAAACGACAAAACTCGGCAAATTACTTGATCCTGTCGCAGACAAAATATTGATCGGTTCACTGTTGGTTTTGCTGGTAGGAATGGGGCGTGCCCCGGCCTTTTTAGCAGTAATTCTAATTTCCCGTGAATTTATTATAACCGGTTTACGTTCCATCGCAGCGGCAGAAGGCACGATTATTTCAGCCAGTTCAGGTGGAAAACTAAAAACCATTTCGCAAATGTTTGCAGTAGGTTTTCTCATCATCCATTACCCCACCATCGGCATTCCCACACATGAGGTGGGAATTGTGATCCTCTGGGCATCAACCGCAATTTCTCTTTGGAGCGGATATAATTATGTTGTGGCATATTTTCGCGCTCAGCATGCTGAATGATGTTCCTTCCGGTCTTATTGCTCCGCCATATTTTCATCTCTCGTCTGGACAATATTCTCTCAACTGCTATCATAATAACCAAAAACAAAATCCACGAATAATTTTAAAAGTTTATGACAACCATTCTTTGTGTACGCAAGGACAATCAAATTGTGATGGCCGGTGACGGACAAGTCTCCATGCAAAACACCATCATGAAACCTTCTGCCCGAAAATTGCGGAACACTTTCGGCGGTAAAGTTATTGCTGGTTTCGCCGGTTCAACTGCTGATGCCTTCACTCTCTTCGAGAAGTTTGACGAAAAACTGGAGCAGTATAACGGAAAATTATTGCGCTCTGCGGTTGAACTGGCCAAGGAATGGCGTACCAATAAAATGTTGCGAAATCTGGAAGCACTGCTGGCAGTTTCCAGTGCCGAAGCATCACTAATTATTTCCGGAAACGGTGATGTAATCGAACCGGATGACGGACTGATCGGGATAGGTTCCGGAGGAATGTACGCTCTTGCGGCTGCACGTGCACTGATGGATACTAAACTCAGTCCCCGAAAAATTGCCGAAAAATCAATGAAAATTGCCGCTGATATTTGCATTTACACAAATGACAAAATTACCTACGAAGAATTGGAATATTAAACGCATGGAAACTGCTCCTGAACTCAATATGACGCCGCAGGAAACGGTTGATGCGCTGAACCGCTACATCATCGGTCAGACGGACGCCAAAAAGGCTGTGGCGGTTGCTCTGCGTAACCGCTGGAGACGCTTGCAGCTTGATGATGATTTGAAAGATGAAATTTTGCCAAAAAATATCATCATGATCGGTGCAACCGGAATTGGTAAAACTGAAATTGCGCGCCGTATTTCGAGGTTGGTTAATGCTCCTTTTGTGAAAGTAGAAGCATCAAAATTTACTGAAGTTGGTTATGTGGGACGGGATGTTGAATCGATGATTCGCGATTTGACCGACTATTCGGTCAATATGGTACGTCATGAGCAAATGGAGCGCAAACAGGAAGCAGCCAAAGAAATGGTGGAAGAACGTTTGCTGGATTTGCTCCTGCCTCCTCTGGATGGTAAAAGCGATGATTCATCAGAAGAAGTTACAACAAATCCGACGCGAGAGAAATTTCGAAAGAAACTAAACTCCGGAGTTTTGGACGATCGGATGGTTGAACTGGATGTTTCGGAACGCCCTTCAGGAGCGGTGATGGAATTTATGCCTGTCTCTCTGAACGACAACATGGATATGAATATTCGTGACATGCTCTCAAATATGATGCCCAAGCAATCCAAGCGACGTCGCGTCAGCATTGAGGATGCGCGGAAAATACTGCAACAGGAAGAAGTCGGCAAATTGATTGACATGGAAGAAGTAACACGTGAAGCAGTCACTCGTGTCGAACAAAGCGGAATTGTCTTTCTGGACGAAATAGACAAAGTTGCTTCGCGCCGCAGTCATTCCCAGGGACCGGACATTTCCAGAGAAGGAGTACAGCGGGATTTACTGCCGATTGTAGAGGGTTCAACAGTCAACACCAAATACGGACCTGTTCAAACCGATCACATTCTTTTCATTGCCGCAGGTGCATTTCATCTTTCAAAACCGTCCGACCTGATTCCGGAACTACAAGGACGTTTCCCAATTCGTGTTGAACTTCAGGCACTTAGCAAAGAAGATTTTGTCCGTATTCTCACAGAACCAAAAAACGCACTGATTGTTCAATACACCGCATTGATGAAAACAGAAGGTGTTGAATTGGAATTTACCAAAGACGCAATTGATACAATTGCGGAAATTGCCTGTCAAATTAACGAAGATTCGGAAAATATCGGAGCGCGCCGTCTACACACTGTCATGGAACAACTGCTTGAAGAAGTTAGTTTTACCGCACCGGATTTGAAAGGACAGAAAATTACGGTCACACCGGAATACATTGAGGGTCGACTTGAGAACTTGTTGAAAAATCAAGATTTGAGCCGATATATTTTGTAAGCAAATAAAAAAAACAGAATTTAATTAAAACCAAAATAAGAATTTTTGCAAAAAA
>JAESQU010000084.1 GCA_016764995.1 SAR324 cluster bacterium
ATCAAGCTCAGTGCGCTTTATGTACCGCTTATTCGTATGGCGATTGCAATTGGTTTTGGCGGTGTACTTTTACTGGGGAGTTACTGGGTGCTGGAAGATAAAGGGTTGTTGACAGTTGGAGAACTGGTTTTCTTTTCGATGATGATACAGCGTTTGCTCTGGCCGTTGACCAGGATGGGAGTCACACTTGATGAATATGAACGTGCAAGGGCCAGTGCAATCCGTACTTTTGGACTGCTGCTAACTCCGAGTAAAATTGTCAGTCCTTCAAAGCCGAAAAAACTTCTGTTTCCTGTTCAGGGTAGAATTGAATTTTGCAACGTTGGTTTCTCCTATCAGCGAGGCGTTGAAGTTTTAAAAGGTTTAAATTTTACGGCATATTCAGGAGAAATAATTGGCATTGCTGGAGTGACCGGAGCCGGTAAATCTACGCTCATAAAATTGCTCTTGCGGCTGTACGATCCATCTCAAGGGCAAGTTTTGCTGGACGGTATAGATCTGCGTGATTTGGAATTGACTGAGATACGGAAAGAAATCGCACTCGTTAGCCAAGATGTTTATCTTTTTCACGGAACTATTGCTGAAAATATCGCGTACGGAACCGAAACATTGGATTTGCAGCAAGTTGAAGCCTCATCCAGAACGGCTCAGCTACATGATTTTGTGCGGACACTTCCGGAAGGCTATCAGACTATTGTGGGAGAAAGGGGGATTCGGCTTTCAGGAGGACAGCGTCAACGACTCAGTATTGCCCGTGCAGTGCTGAAAAACGCGCCGGTGATGATTTTTGATGAAGCGACCAGTTCGGTTGATACAGAAACAGAACGTGCGATACAGGCTAATTTGGCCGGTATAACGAGGGGGAAAACCGCACTTGTGATCGCCCACAGACTTTCCACGATAAGATATGCAGACAGAATCCTCGTTCTGCGTGACGGACAGGTTTCTGAAGAAGGTCATCATGATGAGCTCATTTCTAGCAATGGAACCTACGCTGAGCTCTGGCACATTCAGTCAGGTGACTTTGGCAAACACTGATACTCTCAGCAAATATTTGCATGCACGATTTTGAAAGCTGAATCTTGTATACCCAATAGTAGGGCATCTTTCAAGCGACTCGTAGATGACCTTCACTTCAATCAAAACGGTGCTAAAATGATACTAAGGACTTAGTGATGGATTTTCGTTCGATACTGATGGGTGTAAGTTTTTCTTTAATATGGTCGAGTGCATTCACTTCGGCCAAGATCCTTGTGACTGCAGCCTCACCCCTGATGGTGCTTTCACTGCGTTTTTTGATTTCCGGGCTACTGGGAATCGCCATAGCCCGTATGCTGGGGCAGAAAATTCAGTTGAACAGAGAAGAATGGACAGTAGTGGTTATCATCGGAATTTCACAGAATGCCCTCTACCTCGCCTTTAATTTTATGGCGATGCAGTGGATTGAAGCAAGTTTGGCAGCCATCATTGCCAGTTTGCTACCCTTAGTAGTTGCTGCCGTCTGTTGGGTTTTTCTTGGAGAAAAAACAGGGCTCAATGGAATGCTGGGACTTACAGTCGGTTTTGGCGGTGTGCTGGTCATCATGCTGGACAAACTTAGCGGTAGCAGCGCTTCCCTGGGGATGACACTTTGCCTGATTGGAGTTGCTGCACTGGCAGGGGCTACTTTGTACGTCGGCCGGATGATGAGTCTCAATAAAAATGTGGTCATGATTGTCGGGCTTCAGATGCTTGTCGGCAGTATCACTCTGTTTCCCTTCTCACTGATTTTTGAGACCTGGAACATTGAATGGAGCACAAGTTTTATACTTGCTTTTATATATACAACTCTTGTCCCAGGGCTGCTGGGAACACTTATCTGGTTTTTTCTGGTGAGAAGAATAGGTCCGGTCAGGGCTGCTACCTTCCATTTTCTAAATCCCTTTTTTGGAGTACTTGTTGCTGCACTTATTCTCTCTGAACCGCTTTCTCTGAGGGACGGTATTGGAGTAACCATCATCATGGCAGGAATCCTCTTAGTACAATTGAGTCGAAAAAAGATAGCAAAAGCAGATTAATTATTTGGAATAATTATTGAGCAAAATAAAAGGAGTTAATGCAGAATTTTGATTTGGTGGGGGAAGTGGAATGTGTCTGGGAAGTTCAGGCGATTTGCGGAGAAGGTCCACTGTGGATTGAAAGCGAGCCTTACGCTGAACAATCTCTTTTCTTCGTGGACATTGACGGGCAGATGCTTCACTGCTACGAGGAAGAAACAGGTGAAAAACGAAGTTGGGAACTTGAGGAAAAGACTGGTTGGGTTTTGCCTAGACGTAATCATGAGGGCTTTGTGGCGGGCTGCAGTTCCGGGGTTTATTTCCTTGATCTTAGTTCCGGCAAGCGTACTTTTGCGCTGCTTCCTGATCCGCAAGAATCAGAAAACCGCTTCAACGATGCCAAATGTGACCGTGACGGAAGAATCTGGGCGGGACGTTCCCATGATCCGGAAACTAAAGCAACCGGCTGTCTTTATCGGATTGATCCGGACCTCAGTCACTCCAGTTGGGACGGTCCATACATTTGCCCGAACGGGCCGGCAATTAGTCCGGATGACAGAACACTTTACCATGTAGACACTTTCAACGGAACGGTTTGGGCCTTTGACAAACATGCTGACGGTACAATTAGCAATCGCCGAGAATTCGCCAGACTGGATAGTCAAACAGAGGGTTTTCCGGACGGACTCACTGTTGATAACGAAAACCGAGTCTGGCTGGCACATTGGGGTGGAGCGCGCATAACATGTTTCAGCCCTCAAGGCGAGCGCTTAGGGGTGGTGCAGTTACCGGTTCCGCAAATCACTAGCTGCGCTTTCGGAGGTCCGGAACTAAGTACGCTCTATATCACAACTGCTGCACGTAATCTTAATGCAGACGAATATCCTCTTGCAGGCGCACTCTTCAAAGTTGACACGAAAACCAGCGGTTTTGCTTCACCCGCATTTGCTGGCTAATTTCAAAAGATAAGTTTCGCAATAAGGTTTCAAGTGGCATGGAAGACGGTTTCAGTGTGAGTGTCGTGGAATGGTCTTCTTTATTTTCCGGTATTTGGCGGCGAGTTCAATGATACCTCCGCTGGAAAGCTGTCCAACTGTATTGCGGTAGATTTCCTGCCATGGAGTTTGGTTCTCTATTTTTACGGATTTTAAATTTTCTCTGCGTTTCCGGAGTTCGGATTCGTCGATGAGCATATCAAGTTCCCCATGATTAAGGTCGATCCGTATCATGTCACCGGTTTTAAGCAAAGCCAGTCCGCCACCAACTGCCGATTCCGGAGAAGCATTGAGGATGGAAGGACTTCCGGATGTGCCGCTTTGACGTCCGTCACCAAGTGTAGGAAGTTCAGAAATACCCTTACGAATCAGTGAGTCTGGAGGCTGCATGTTGACCACTTCCGCAGATCCGGGATAACCTACCGGTCCGCAGCCACGGATAACGAGAATGCAGTCAACGTCGATGTTTAGTTCTGCATCGTTTATCCGCGCGTGATAGTCTTCCGGACCTTCGAAAACGATAGCTCTAACCTCGAAGACGTTCTTACTGCCTGGATTTGCAAGGTACTGAGCACGAAAATTATCGCTGATCACGGAAGTTTTCATCACCGCCGCATCACAGAGATTTCCCTTGAGAACAACAAATCCTGCGTTTTCAAGTATTGGCTCTTTGAAGGTACGGATCACGTCCATATCTTGAGTTGCAGTCTCTGCATAATTCTCTGCCACAGTTTTTCCATTGACCGTAAGTGCGGAGTCGTGTAATTTTCCTGCCTTGAGCAGTGTATTCATGACTGCCGGAACACCACCTGCACGGTGAAAATCCTCACCAAGGTACTTGCCGGTGGGTTGCATATTGACCAGCAAAGGAATTTCCAAACCAATTTTTTCCCATTCTGCTATTTCCAGTTTTACGCCAACGTGTCGTGCAATGGCATTGATATGGATTGGAGCGTTGGTTGAACCGCCGATGGCTGAATTGAGAACCACCGAATTTTCAAAAGCCTGCCGCGTCATTATTTTGGAAGGTGTCAGGTCTTCCTTTACCATTTCTACAATACGCAGTCCGGTACGGTATGACATCTTACCACGTTCACTGAGAGGTGCTGGAATGGCCGCACAGCCAGGTAAAGACATACCCAGTCCTTCCGCAAGTGAATTCATCGTGGTTGCCGTTCCCATTGTGTTGCAGTATCCCGGAGAGGTTGTCGCATCAACAACGAGTTGAATGAATTCTTCTTCATCTATCTCACCGGCTGCCAACAGTTTTCTGGCTTTCCAGACGATGGTTCCGGAACCCGCTCGTTCGCCTTTCCAGTAACCGTTCATCATTGGACCGGATGAAAGGCAGATCGCTGGAATATCAACTGTTGAAGCAGCCATCAGCAGAGCCGGTGTGGTTTTATCACAGCCGATAGTAAGCACCACACCGTCGATAGGATAACCGAAAAGAACTTCAACCAACCCGAGGTATTGAAGATTACGGTCCAGAGCTGCTGTAGGGCGTTTACCGCTTTCCTGGATAGGATGTACTGGAAACTCCAAGGGGATGCCACCTGACTCGCGTATGCCGTCCCGCACACGGTGAACGAGGCTCATGTGAATACGGTTGCAGGGAACAAGGTCACTTCCGGTTTGTGCGATGCCGATTATCGGCTTTCCGGAACGTAGTTCTGCTACACTTATTCCGAAATTTGTGTAGCGTTCAAGATGGAGAGCGGTGGCGCTAGGATCACCTGGAATGTCAAACCACTCACGGCTTCTCAAGCGTGGTTCTGTTTTTTCGGTCACGGTTTTTTTACTCTTGATTTAAATTGTATAGTTACTTTCCCCGAAACGGAGTTCTGGGTTAACATTTGTTTCATTCCCCGAAACGTAGTTCTGGGTTACCATTTGTTTCATTCCCCGAAACGGAGTTCTGGGTTACCATTTGTTTCATTCCCCGAAACGGAGTTCGGGGCTACCTTCTTAAACTTTAAAACTTTTTTTTGCCTCAATATCTCAGTTCCTCAGTGCATAGTCATGCACCGATTCCTGCATCCATGAAATAATTCTGGCGTGTGCACATGCGTCCTGCATCTG
>JAESQU010000085.1 GCA_016764995.1 SAR324 cluster bacterium
CTGGATCCCGGATCAAGTCCGGGATGACACTTGTCCTCGACCTGATCGGGGAAAAGAAACACTTTTTCAACTTGCCCTGTGATCCGCATTGATCCATGAAAATCCGTGTCCAAAAAAAGCCAGTGACTATTGATCTAAAAGTCCGGTCAGGAAACTTGCAACTCCGGCGGCACAAATACCCCTGAAAGCAATGCACTTTGCCTCACCGAGTTTGGTTCCGTCCGGAGCATAGACGTAAGACCAGAAAGTTGTCCAGTCGTAATGACCGATTAGTTTTCCTTCTTTGTCAAAAAGCCGCCGATTTTTCGCGCTACCGATCAAACTCTGTTGTCCGTCATCACGAACCACGAACATTTGGAATCCGCCCTGTATGTTGACAAAGCCCAACCGCCCCAGTGGAGTTCCGTCCATTTCCTGCAATTCAACATAGTCAATGTAAACCAGTGCCAGTCCGATGGGTTGTTTTTCAGGATTGAGGATTGTTGTTTTAAGCGGAAGCGCAAACAGTACCTGAGAAAATCCCACACAAAAGAAACTGATTAGCAACAGATGACAAAACTGCAAAAAGGTAGCTTTAAATCTAAAAGGCATTTTAGGCAAAAAACAAAAAGGGAAGGCAAGCTCGTTTCTAAAAGCCTACCTTCCCTCAGGAGAAAGTGCAATTAAAAGCTGAAGCAGATTATGAGAGCGTTACTGATGCACCGGACTGAATGGTGAAGGTTCCATCACTATTGATAATATATATATCAAGTGTGATGCTCGTATCCGGCCCCCAGAATTCCCATTCTGTATTTCCGGAACGGATTTCTCCGTAACCCAGAACTGCTTCGGGATTACTGGAAGGAGTTTTGCCGGTTTCAATCAGCAGATAGCTTCCGTCTGCGGAAACACCGCTGACCGCGACTGTGGTGGTTCCGGAATCATAGCCACCGCTTTCATCATAGTTGTCGTTTGTCGTTCCGTCGGTTGTCCATGTGGCACCTGCTGAATCGCAATTACTGGAACAGGACATGATCGCATCAACCGTACCGTTCCCCTGCCAAAACTCTTTGTAGCCAAATTCGTAATTTGTTCCACTAGAAGTGAATGACATTTTGGCTTTTGCATAGCCACCCCTGTCGTCTGCTTTGCCGACTGCAGACATCAGAGAAGTTCCGTTTGTTGCATCTGAGTAAGATTCCTTGAACTCAAAAACCACACAGTCGCCGGTCATTCCGTTGGAACTGCTGCCGCTGCAGGTTTTGAGACTGATGTACATTTTCATTGCGAAAGACCCACTCAACTCCGCTTGAAACGTCGAAATCTTATTCGTGTCATCATAAGTGAACGTTCCTTTGAAGGTCTCACCTCCGAAGCTATCACCGAACTGCGAAGATAACTTCGTTTTGGCTGTATTCCAGCGGAATGTTTCATTCAAGGCCGAACAACTGTCTCCAACGCTGATTTGATGATTGTAACCACCGGCGCTGATGTCTTCATACTTGTAAGCCACAGGAGGGCTGATGGTTTTCCCGATATACTGTTTGAAACTGGAAGACATCGAACCACTCTCGCCTTCAGTTCCGCCAAATTCTTTCTCCATGGCTACCAAGGAATTGTACATACCCTGAGAGAAGGTGATGGTGTACGTTCCCTGTTCGTAGCAAGTACTGCTTGCCGTGTATCCGTCAGCGATACGGGTATCAATTAGCATCAAGTTCAAATCAGCCGAACTGATTGTTCCTTTCATCATTGCTACGACACTTTTTAACATTTCGTAAAACATTGCTGTTCCGGATGCCGCCGCATAGGCTGTCCTGCTGCTGGCACTCCCGGAAGCACTTAGCGATGACGGAATTGCCACAGATGATTTGGCGGGCGAATTACTCCGCGTGTAGGTTGATGTTGAGGTGCTGGTTGTAGAAGTAGTAGAAGATGAAGATGATGAACTGCTATCCTTCTTGGCACAGCCGAGGAAAACCAAACTTATTATCCCCAGTAAAGGGAGTAAGTAAATTAGCTTTTTCATATTACCTCTTTGGTAAAGTGCGGGACTTGAAGGGCTTAAACGTGTTGAAGATACAACCCGAACAGCATTATTTTATCTATTATTGCACATCATTTTAGACCTATAAATTGACATTGCAAGAAAAAAAGAAGAAATTTTCCGGTTCACTCCATACCTTGCCGAAAAGTGGGATAGCGGAGAGTTATGCCAAGTTTACGCAAGCGTTGATTTGAAATAACGCGCTGTGGAGTTCCCGGAAGAGAAGACGAAAACTCTGCCGACTCCGGAAACATTTCTTGAGTCAAATCATTTCGGTTTTCTATCAGCCAACGTGCGACTTGCCACGACGGTTTTGCTTCAAGATCGACGGCGTTAACGCAGGTGGCGGATTCCGGATGTTCGACTAAATGGAGTATAATCCGCGCGAGGTCCTGCACATGGATTCGATGAACCAGCGTGCTGGAAAGAGGAATAGGTTTTCCGGATTTGAGTCGAAAATCAATTCCACGTCCGGAACCATAAATGCCGCCCGCACGAACAACTTGCAAACTGAAATAATGTGAAAGAATTTTTTCGGTTAACAGACGGAGTTTTCCGGACAGTGTGTCTGCTTCAAATTTTGAATTTTCAGTCCATATTCCATTTCGTTTGGGATAAACACCGGTGGTGGAAACGTAAATTAGACTTTTCAGTTGAGGTCGATTCTGCCTCATCCATGTGCCCCAAAGCTGCAGGCGTTCCGTTTCCGCTTCCGGATTTTTCAGCAGCGGCGGAATTGTCAGCACTAATGTTGCGGCAGTTTCAGGCAACTCTTTCCAGCTATTTTCATCTGCCCAATCAAAATGGAAAACCGGAAGTTCTCGTTCCTGAGGCGGAATTTCGTGCCACGTACCCCAAGAATCCGTAGAATAATTTAGCTCACCTGTGAGAATTTTTCCTAAAAAACCTAATCCAAGTATTCCGACTGAAGGTGCAGAAGTGTGAGTAAACATTTATTTTGTGTCAAAACTGCGGGAAATGCTTTGGGAGCAAAATATTGTTCCGGATGGCTACGGAACTTTTACGGATGATAACGGATTTGGAACTGGCAGAAACAGAAAATTATTGGTGTTTCTTTCCGTTTCTCAAGCTCGAATATTGATGCTGCTGTTATTTTGATTGATTTGGGTGGACTCTTGAAAACCAACCAAACCGCCTAAATCCTTGATCATATCCAGCATTCCGAATAACAGTTTTTCCTTCCCGTTATCTTTCATTGACTCCGCAAAGGAACGGTGCACACTCTCAGTTGATTCCATCAACACAGCAAATTTAGAATTTTTGAGCAAGGCAAATGCTTTGAGATAGTTTTCCGGATCCTGCATCAAGTCACTGATTTCATCACCCAAATCACTAATATCATCCAAAGCAAAACTTTTATATTCCGGCATTTCCTTAATTTTCCGGATTGACTCGCCGTTCAATTCTTTGATGCGGAAGTCCACAGTTTTTCCAAATTGCTCCGCTGCGTCTGAAGTGAGTTGCTGCTGCTTGGCCACATTTTCAAAACCTGAAACAACCATGCCGTAGGAGCGCCGCAGAATCATGGTGCCACCGTGAGTATCTGCTCGGAGGATGTTGTTCAGTTCAGGATTTGGCGGCATATTTTTTTTGCCTAATCTGGAATTGCCTGGAAAACGGAAAGTTTTTTTTGAAAGCGAATTTGGTGATCGCTCTTCCATCGCATTCTTTTCAGGAGGCGCTTTCGGCCTTTCCGTATTCGACTTGTTTACTACCGGAGGTGTATTTGAGGATACTTGCATGGTTCCTGCTTTGG
This sequence comes from SAR324 cluster bacterium, assembly GCA_016764995.1. GTDB lineage: Bacteria > SAR324 > SAR324 > SAR324 > NAC60-12 > Arctic96AD-7. Next base: position 3,804 of record JAESQU010000085.1, read on the forward strand.
TCATCTTAGTGTGGGTTGCTCCCCGTGTCATACAAGAATCCAGCCAAATTCACCGGTTATGATTTGAGACTTCATGTCCCTGGAATGCAGACTGGAAAATTATTTCATTTAATTTCAAAATAAACCCAAAAGCCTTTTAGAAATTTGAAAACACTTGTCCGTTATTGTTTGCGTTTGACTCTTTGCCTCATTGGGCTTGGCTTATGTTTCAGCCTGACTTTTAGCGTTCAGCAAACTTTTGCGGTTGAAGGACAGGCGTTGCCCAAAAACTGGAAAAAAATTTCTCTCCAGAAAATGAAAGTACGGGTAATCGACGGTGACACTTTTGACGCAGATCTAAACCGTAACGGAAAATTTTCCAATCCGGAAGAGCGGATTCGACTGCTCTATGTTGATACGCCGGAATTATCAAAATCACACAAAGGTAAAGACCCGAAATTCGGTTTGCCCGCAAAAGGATTTTTAAGCTCAGTACTTGCAAAATCAAAAGCAGTTTTATGGATTGATCCGAAAAACCGAACGGGAAATTATGGGCGGCTTCTGGCGGTTTTGGAAGTTAAGGGGCATAATATCAATTTGGCGTTAATCAAAAGGGGGCACAGCTACTTTGACGCACGCTACGCATGGCCTGCGGATTTCAAAACATACGCTAAAGCTGAAGCGTATGCTTTTGAAAAACACCTTGGAATCTGGAGTTTTCGAAAATCACGTAAACGTTATTTGCTGCGTTTGCGCAAAGAAGGGAAGACAGTCTATTCCCATAAAAATCCTTACTTTGTCTCGAAAATTAAAAATGTGCAAGAAATCAATTTGTCAAAATACAATGGACGTTTTATCAGGGTACGGGGTAAGATTAAAAAAATAAAGACCCTCGGAAAAGGCGCAAAGCTGATATTCCTGAATCATAAGCGAATGAAAAAAGGTTTGCCGGTTATTAGTTTTGAAAATCAGCGAAAGTGGCTCGGACTTGAAAAAATCAGGAAAGGTGATGTATTGCAAATTGAGGGTTTTGCGACTTTGTACAAACAGAAGCAGTGGCAAATCAGACTGCATCGGGCGGTGCTTTTAGATTAGTTATAAAAAATATTTATTTGTAAAAAAATTCCGTAAAATAAAAAATCAGCACAGAGTCACAGAAAACACGGAGGAAAAATGAAGGGCGTTAAAATGAAGTGTGGAAAATGACAGGAGAAATAGTTTTTCTTTTCCCCGATCAGGTCGAGGACAAGTGTCATCCCGGACTTGATCCGGGATCCAGCCGAGCTCACTGATTGAAGACATGTTTTACAGAAGCACCCCTGGATTCCCGCTTTCGCGGGAATGACAAATGAGTTGGAATGAACACTTCGCAATAGTGCAGAATGGTAAAAATATTTTTCAATACTGAAGTGTGATTATATTTCATCAAAGGATTTGTGAAAATGCTGAACAAATTTCAACTTAAAACAAAAACTGTAACTATCATCTTCGGAGGAATAATAATGCTGTTCGGAATCAGTGGGTGTTCAGGAAGTCGTCCGCAAAATCTGGGGTTGAAAAATAATCTGCTTTTGCCTTGTCCGGAAAGTCCAAATTGCGTTTTGAGTCAGGAGAGTGATGCAAAACACCGGATTCAGCCGATTCGCTACGCTGTCTCTTTAGCAAGCGCAAAAGAGAGGCTTAGTCAGGTGATTCTCTCACAGGGAAACGCACAGATAATCACGCAAAACGAAGTCTATTGGCACGTCGAATTCACCTCACGCTGGCTGCGTTTCATTGATGATGTTGAGTTTTATTTTATGGAATCCGTAGCGCTGATTCACGTGCGCTCAGCATCACGCTTGGGATATCGGGATTTTGGGGTAAACCGGAAACGAGTGGAAAAAATCCGTTCCCAGTTTCAAAAATTGGTAAATGGGAGCTGAACTTAGCGCATTTTTTTCAGCAGCTCATCTTCGGAATCTTGATAATAGTCCTGATTACGCTGCAGAGTTCCGCTGAGCGCGGAAGGTGCGTCAGGTCCAGGAGCATAATTTTGTTGTTGCGCCAGTTCGGTTTTGTTCCAGTCGCAAGCAGTCAGCATCATCAATGCTATTCCGCAAAGCAGACTCATTGTCAGCTTGATTTTCATTCTGTTTTACCTTTTATTTAATATGCTCAATGTTGCTAATGCAACCACTTTAAAAAACTCTGGCCACTGTCGCAAGTTTTTTGTCGTAATTCTTTCAGGAGCTTTATGAAGACTTCAGTAATTGTAAATCCACGTGCGGGAAACGGCAGAACAGAAAAAATTTGGCCAAACATTGAATTTGCTTTAAAACAAAGCATCGGTTCGTTTCAAACTGAGCAGACGTCTTGCCAGGGCGATGCCATTCTTTTGACACGCCATGCGCTCGAGTCCGGTGCGACAAGAATAGTGGCGATTGGAGGAGATGGTCATCTCAACGAAGTGCTGAACGGTTTTATTGAAAATGATGTTCAGCTGAATTCCCAGGCAACATTGAGTTTTGTGATGACAGGAACAGGCTGTGATTTTCAACGTTCTCTGGGAGTTTCAGGAAAGTGGGAGTCGGCGGTTGAAAAATTGAAAGATGCACAAGTACGCCAAATTGATGTAGGAAAAGTCAGCTACACTGCTCCGGAAAAAACACAGCAAATCCGTTATTTTATCAACATCGCGAGTTTTGGACTGAGTGGTGCGGCGGATCATTACATTGATAATTCAAGTTTGGGTAAATACTTTGGAGGAACTATTCTGTATTTATGGGCTACCATAAAAACCGTTTTCACCCATCCAAACCAAACTATCCGTTACCGCATCGACGATGGGCCGCAAAAGGAAATCCGCACAAGACTTGCTTTATTAGCCAACGGTCGTTATTTTGGCGGAGGAATGCATGCGGCTCCGGAAGCAGAACTGGACGATGGCCTGTTAGACTTGTTAATGCTGAAAGAAATTTCTCTGGTAAAATTTCTCTGGCATTTACCAAAAATATACATGGGAACACACTTAAAACTTCCGGTAGTCTATTTTCAAAAGGTACGTAAATTCACCGCCCTGAGTTCAGAACAGGTGATTTTGGATATCGACGGCGAGTCTCCCGGAACACTGGAAGCAACTTTTGAAATCCTCCCCAGGATTTTGAAACTGCAAATTTGAGTGCTATGCTTCACTTTTAGATAAAATGCTCAAGTGACAGTCTGCAGGCGTTCAAGCAGCAGTTGATGTCGTTTGTTGAATAATGCCCTGAAAGCCAAAACCACAACGGAGGTTGAGCCCAAAGCAGCTGCGGACGCAATGATAAAAATCATAATTATTTGATAACGAACGGCCTCACCGGGACTGACACCAGCCAAAATTTGACCGGTCATCATGCCGGGCAAACTTACAATCCCCATCACCATCATTGAATTGAGTGTGGGAATCAGGCTTGTGCGCAAGGCATCACGAATTAATTCATGCGCGGCTTCCCAGGAAGTTGCTCCGAGACTAAGCAGCATTTCCACTTCTTTACGGCGCACAGACAAGCTTTCCATGAAGCGCTCCAGTGCCAGTGAAATTCCATTAAGGGTGTTCCCCAAAACCATGCCGAGCAACGGAAATAAATATTGTGGTGAATACCATGGATCAATTTGCAAAATTCCGGAAAGTGCGAAAAACATGACAAAAAAAGCTGCGCCAAGGATTGAAACGAAACTGTTCAGGTAAATCGTGGAAAAGCGTTTTCCTGTTCGTCCAACTGCCGTGATGGCGGCGACTGTTGCCATGAAGACGGCAACTCCAAGAATCCAAAAAGGGTTGTTCAGCGCAAAAACCCAGTCCAATAAAAAACCGACCAGCAGCAGTTGCCCCACCATTCTCAAGGAAGCAATACTCCACTGCTTGACCAGTCCAAGTTTCAAAACGAGCGACAAACCGATATTGACTGCCATCAGGAGCGACGCAAAAAGCAGTTGTCCACCGCTGAGAAAAATATAATTAGTTTCCATTTTCTCTGTCCAGGCAAAAGGTTTTGCTGCACATTCTCCGTAATTGTTCCGGATTATGACTGACCCAAATCCAGGCGCGTTGAGGTGTTGAATTTGGAGAATTCGTTTGATTTTCCGGAATTTCTCTCTGCCATTTTTCGAGCAGTTTTTCGAAAAGTTTAGTCAGTTCCACGTCCATTGATGAGGTGGGTTCATCAAGCAAAAGCACCTGTGGTTCCAATTGAAGCACCCTGAGCAGTGCGGCAATTTGTGCTTCTCCACCAGAAAGTTCCTTTGCAGGGCGTTCCAAAAATCCGTCATAATCATTTGTTCCGGAAGAATCGGAAGCGGTATTTGGCGGTGCTAATTGTTGCAGCCGACTTAGAATTTTTTCACGGTCATACTTGATATTTTGATGGGCTTTTAAACGAAAAACACGTTTGAGATTGGCTTCAACCGTTTCGTCAAAAAAAGTGGGATGTTGCTGGATGTAACAGACTTTGCTGCGGTACTGAGGCATTTCCCACTCGTGTAGCGATTTGCCCGCAAAGCGAATGGATCCGTTTTCGCCGGAAGGTCCGGAAGCAATAACATCCAATCCGGACAATGTCCGCAGCAACAGACTTTTTCCGCTGCCTGAGGAGCCGGTTAAAGCAAGTCGATCTCCAGCAGCTAAATCAAAGCTGATATTATTCCAAATCCAGTTTGCTGAAACTTGGCGGCACAAGTTATCAACAGACAGCAGCGGTTCGGATTTTTGACTTGTTCTCCCAGTGGAAATGTCCGTAGAATGCAACACTTTAGCCTTTTCTTATTTCATTTCTGAATCAATCATTATGTCTATTAATTCCGCTCTTTTGCGGCGCAAGTATTGGATTTTTGATCTCGATGGTACGCTGACTGTTGCAGTACACGATTTTAATGCTATCCGAAATGAGTTGGGAATTCCAGCAGGACTGCCCATTATCAAAACTATTGAGTCTCTTCCGGAAAATGAGTCACGCCTTCTGCAGAAAAAATTGCAAGAGATAGAAGAAAATATTGCGCAAAACGCAAGCCCCGCAATGGGAGTAATATTTTTACTGGAAAGACTGCAACAGCTGGATTATAGGGTGGGCATCTTCACCTTGAATTCAAGAGAAAATGCCTGGTTCACGCTGGAAGCACTCGGATTAGCAAAATTCTTCAGCGAAGAGTTCGTTATTGGACGCGGATGCATGGAACCAAAACCGTCGCCTAAAGGCATATACAAGATGCTGAAACTGTGGGAAGTTACAGCAAAAGAGGTGTTAATGGTGGGAGATTATCTTTATGATTTGCAAGTGGGACGTGCCGCGCAAATCGCGACTGTTCATGTTGATCCGAGTGGAGAATTTTCCTGGCCCGAATTGGCGGATATTCAGGTTAATTCGCTGGACGAACTCGCGGAACTGCTGCCAAAATGAAGCGGCAAAGATGCTGAATTCTTTCCGCTTGTCAATGCGTCGTTCTCCCTTTTGGTGTTTGATGGCCCCGGCCTTGCTCTTTAAATAAAAGCAGTTTATTTATTTAGTTTTTGGATCCAGAACAGTTTTCACTTAATCACAGTATCTTCTGTTTTACGTCCGGCCATTACCGAGACAAGGATACTGATTTCGTATAGAATGATGAGTGGTCCCGCCATCAGGGCTTGTGTAAAAATATCGGGAGGCGTCAGCACCGCAGCGGCGATGAAAATTACAACCAGCGAATATTTTCGATTTTTACGTAGCCAGTCTGCGTTGACGATGCCAAATCTGGTCAGAATGAAAGATACTGTCGGTAACTCAAAAACCAACCCAAATGCAAATAAAAGATGAATAGTCAGCGAAAGATAACTGGCCATACTCAAGGAGGGCAGGGTGTATTTATTTTCAAAACCTAAAAAGAAATCATAACCAAAGGGAATCACAACAAAATAGCCAAAAAGACCTCCGCCGACAAAAAGTGGATATGAAAGTAAAATGAAGGGCCAGACGGCTTTGCGTTCTTTTGAAAAAAGCGCCGGTCTAACAAACAACCAGATTTGACCAAGCAAGTAGGGGAATGATAAAAAAATAGCTGTATAGAGTCCTATCCGTAAATAAGTAAAGAACGGCTCAGTCAGCTCAAGAAAAACCAAGGGGACGTTGCGTGCATCAAGGGGGGCACGGAAAGCAGAAAGAATTGGCTGATTCAGTTCCATTTCTGCAACAGTTGCTCCCACGAAAACGACCATTATGACGATCAGTGTACGGACAAGACGTTTGCGCAACTCTCCAAGATGAGAGGTCAAGGGCATTGGAACATCGTCAGTATGCTCTTCCTTATTACTTTTTTCTTTTTGTTCAGTGTTTTGTTTTCTCATTTTTATACGACACAAAGAATGACGTGATTTCTGATTTTATATGTTGAACACGCACAGACTTTCAGCCGTCAACCGTCAAACATATTTTATTTATTTTTGCTGATTTAACGACTAAGGACTAAACCGCAGACCGTATTTTGTACCATAATCTGTTATTTTTTGCACGACAAACAAATGTTTAATTATAAATACAAGCTACAGTACATAAATATTGCGAGGAAATTTTTTGCAAAAATCATCAAAATAACATCGAAAAAATGTGTTTGCCTGCTTTTGTTTTTATCATTTTTTTGTTGGACTTCGTTGACTTTGGCGCAGGAGGCTTCTACAGAAAAACATAAAAATATTTATTTACTCTCACAAAGTTTGAAACTTGGCAAGAAGCCTGTTCAGGGCGCATTTTTTTCTGCGGACAATCAGCATGCGGTTATCCTTTCCGGAAGTTCCTCTTTGGAGATATACAGGACTCAAAACGGCAAAAGACAGCGTGTAATTTCAAGTCAGGAACAAAAGGCGATCTCACTGGTTTTGCATCCGGGAGGAAAGATGGCGGTCACCGGAGGTAAGGATGAAACGGTTAGAATATGGGATACTCAGCAGACTTCCGCACTGGGAGTTCTACGGGGGCACCTTAGTACAGTTTCCACACTTGCTCTGAATACCGGCGGTGAAATTTTGGCTTCCGGGAGTCTTGACGGAACAGTTATTTTGTGGAAAATGCAGGAACAGGAATTGCTGAAATCCGCGAAACTTATCCGCAAAGGCAGCGTAAAAAGTTTAGCATTTCATCCGCAGGAAAAAATTATTGCGGTAGGTGGTGAAGATGGAAGTTTGCAGTTCCGCAGTATTCCTGAACTGAAATTGATTTTTACTTTGCCAGCACATAAAAAATCGGTTACTGCTGTTGAATTTAATATTCGTGGAGATATTTTTGTTTCCGGCTCCAAAGACGGCAAACTGATTATCTGGGATTGGAAAGTCAAAAAACAGCGTTATGTTATCGAATTTGAGTCTGCCGTTGCTGATCTTAACATCCATCCGCAACGGGAAGAAATCGCGGTTGGGACTGCCGACGGAAGTTTTGAGACATGGAGTCTTGAAAAAGGTGAACAGCTGCACAATATCAACAAGTTTGAAAGTGCGGTTACTCATGTGGCCTTTGACAACAATGGTCAGCGGATTATTTCCGCGCTGGAAAACGGGAGTGTCCATATTTGGGAATATGGCGCATCACTGCATCTGAAAACTCTGAGTGGTCATGAACGGACTGTGGAATCACTGGATTTTTCTGCAGACAGCAAATTTCTGCTCAGCTCAGCTTCCGATAAAAGCGTTCGTCTCTGGGACATGCAAAGTAAAGAAACTCCAGAAAAATTTGAGATGGGCAACCACAGGGTGCAGGCAGTTCGTTTTGATATAGACAGCCAAAAATTTGCTACGGCGGGTACAGACAGTTCGATAATTATTTGGAATGCAAAAGACGGAAGCCGCATCCACGAGCTGAAATTTCACAGAGGAAAAATCAATGCCCTCAGTGTTCATCCACAAGACGCGGTGCTGCTTTCCGGTGGTTCTGATAAACAGTGGGCACTCTGGAATATGGAATCAGGAGAGATGCTACGCTCACGCCGAGCTCATGCATCTCAAATTTTGGCGGTTTCATTTTCTCCTGACGGTAAGCGTTTTGCCACTACCGGCAGTGACCTTTCAATTTTGCTCTGGAATTATCCTCAAGGAGAACTGCTCGAAAAACTAAAAGGACACAAGAAACCTGTAACAACTCTTGCATTTAGTCCCGATGGAAAATTGCTGGCAAGCGGTTCTCAAGACAATCAAATATTTCTATGGAAACTTGGAACGGAAATTTCAAAGACGCCATTCCGGAAATTAGAAGGACACGGATTTATAGTCAATCAGGTGCTATTTTCCAAAGATGGAAAAGCATTGATTTCAATTTCAAAAGATAAAACGATGCGCCTTTGGGAAGTAAAAAGCGGAAAAATGTTGCGTATCCTGCATGGTGACAGCACACCTCTTGTTGCCGCCGCTTTAAGTCCGGACGGTAAATTAATTGCTTTAAGCAACCTTAAAAAAGATATTTTCATCCTCAAATTTCCAACAGATATTCCGGAATTACAAGATGTCGCAGGAGATGCCGTATCCGGAGACGCGGATAATTCCGCAGAAGCGCAATCTTCTGAGTCAGCTCTGAACGGTTCAGAAAATTCTGTAATCGATTTAGCTGATTTGCGCGAAAAAGAAAAACAGTCGATGACTGCGGAAGAGTTACGTGCTTATGCTGTGCCGCAAAACGAGAAATTGTCAACCGATCATCTTCAACAGCAAAACCGACTCAATCAGTTGCTAAAAAGAAAAAATACCTGTGTGAATGCTGCCGAAATGGAAAAACTTGCCCTGCAAATTTTAAGCAGGATTCCTCATGATTTGGCCGCCTATCATGCCTTGGTCAAGTCCTCTATCCTGAAACGGGATTTTACAAATTTGCGTTTACTGGTGATGGCAGGAGCTTTTGCGGAATTGGATACAGAGCGTTATGACTATCAATCCATTCTGCAAATTAGAACGGATTTTGATAATTTGCGCTTTGAAGTTTTTGATCAATCCTTTGAACGACGCGGAAATAAACAGGAAATTAAATTAGCAGATTGCGCAGGAAAATCACAACCTGTCAGTTTAGGGGAAATTTCGCGAAACTTACATTATCCGGATGAGTTTTTAAAAAGAATAACCTCAATACCACGCTTGATTGACTTGCGGGATTTTATCGGCTTGGGTGAGATTGAATTCCAAAACAGGATGTTTGCGGAAATTAAGCGAATAATTGAATCCGGCAAACCTCATCCGCTTACCCGTACTGCGATGACGCCGGAAGAGCGGGCGGAATCAATTCCGGCAGGAACGCTTAAAATAAATCTTGAAAAAACCCAGACTTGGAAAAATGACGGCATGACCGCATTTCGTTTACGCAAAGAAGGCGGTCAATGGCAAAGCTACCAAAGCGATCAGGATAACCGAATTGTCATGCATCTTCCGGCCGGAGGATATTATCTGAAAGTTGCGGGAATTTTAAGAAAAACTTTTTTCCTCATTGCCGGAACCCAACTCGATTTGTCAGTTGAATAAAATTGATGCGTTCGCTAAAAAGCCTAAAACCGTGTCATTGCTTACGAAGCGAGAAATCTTGTAAGCGACCAAGGTTCGCTTTTGAACATTTCTGATATATGTTGCATTTGCCGGATAGATTACTTCCTGATGAAAGTAAAAAACAAGGGTGTTGAGTGGATAAGGCTATGACTGTTGGGCCGAAAAATCAAATATGAGCGGCTTCGTTTAGCACCTCTGCGGCCCATTGATTGATACTCTTTCCTTGAATTTTGGAAGTGGCCGCTACAGCGGCATGAACATCAGGACTAATGCGTAACATCAAATTTCCGGAATATTGTTTCTGCGGATTTTCTCCACGCTCTTCGCAAACAGCTAAATAATGTTCAACTGCTTCACGAAAATGGTGATTAAGCTCATCAACCGTGACACCGTGAAAGCTGACAATATCACGAATTCCGGCAAGATGTCCGACAAAGATACCGTCCTCGCCGTCATATTCAATCTGTGCTGAATAACCGTTGTAACTCATACTGTTCATAGTCTGACTCCTGCATTTATCAAAAAGTTTCGAGCATCTTTTACGCGATACTTCAATGCCTCCTTCCCCGGATGTGGACGATGCACATCCAGTTTTTCACCATTCAGTGAGAAGGAAACCCGTGAACCACTCTGCTCATTCAATTCAGCTACCAGCTCCAAAAACAAGGCTTCTATTTTGCGCCATTCCAAATTTCCATTGACCGGATCAGTGAAAACTGCTGAGAGAATTTTTCTGTGTTTGTTATTCATTATGTTGAGAATAACATGATTTTTTTTGCACTGCAATCACGAAGTGATAGCACATATTTTAAGTCAATGCAAATTTTCCTGCCAGCAATAAATGATTGTCCCAGCGTGTGTTTGTTGCAGAAATGAGAATTTTAGTTTTTTTGTTTAAAGGAGAATGGCGAATAATCTGACCAAGTCCATTTGTAATCCGAAAGCATTCTGGAGTATTTTCTGCAGCAATTCCACATCCATCTTTAACTTCCACATAGCTGAGAAAACGTTTTTCCTGAACGGACCAAAAGCTAATGATTCCGCCTTGCGGAGAAGAGACTGCAATAATTTTCCCGCTGGAGTCAAAAGCAACACTACCGCAATAATTTTTCATATGATATCCAACTGTTTCAGGAGCGGAAAGCAGTTCAATTGCAGCACTTCCTTTTTGGAATCCGACGAGTGGATGAAGATGACGTCGTGGCCCCTGATATTGCATGACAACAGCGACGTTGTCATCTGGCCCCACGTCCAAATGGCGGATACTCATTAGCCGAAGTTTCGGCAATAATCTTTGAGCGGAAAGCAGTTTTCCGGAATTAATTTCGATGTATGTCAGCGAAGAATCCATTTCTGCCAAATTCAGTTTTTCCCTTCCTGTTTCCGGATGCGTCATAATTCCTCCATTCGCCACCACCATGGTTTTTCCGTCAGCCAGCAAACCGATTTCGTGAGGACCGATTCCGTAAGCCGGCAGTGTTTCTACCAGACGGTAACGGTCTTTCACATCATAAACACCAATTACTCCACGTCCGGAATCGTATTCATTTTCTGTTGTATACAGCCATTTCCCGTCCGGAGAATAAACCCCGTGTCCGTAAAAATGGCGGTCTTCTTTACAGGTTACTTGCGCTAATTTTTCTCCGCTTAAAACATTTACCACAATAATATATTTTCCGGGACGACGGGCAAATACCGCAATTTCATTTGAATTTGGTTGATACGCCGCACCGTGCCCGCGACTTGGAAGCGATAAACGAAATTGCTCTTTTCCGGAATTTGTCAAACCACTTAAAAAATAATTTCCGAGTTTGTCTGCACCGGAACTAAAATATATTGCAGAATAATTTTTTGTGCCGGCATTTAAATCTAATGGAATTGTAAAATTACTCAAAATCACACTTCCTGCCAGAGTTAAAAAATTCCGCCGTTTAAGTTCCATTTTTTAATCTCCGTCCAAAAAATTAAAACCCAGCCCCATTCCTACCGCAGTTGAAATACGCCCAAGCACAAATCCCATCAGAGCTTGCATTTGTGCTTGAAGTCGTTCTACTTGTTCGTGTTGTTGGGAATCCCGGACGGCTTTGTGGAGTGGCAGAGAAATGTTCCTGGCCGTTTTTAAAGTATATTCCAGATAAGATTTGAAATCCTTTGCGGTATTAGTTTCCGGATCAAGCATTTCGATAAAATCGTCTATGCCAAAATCTCCTTCACCTTGAAAAAGTTTTTGCGCAGCTTCCAGATTAAGAATGATGTTAAGCAATGAGCGTTCACTGCGCCATGCTTCAGCACGTTTTGGATGTGATTTTTGAGGTGTTTCGCCAAGGAGTCGGCGTATTTTTAAATCATGAATGGATCGTAAATTACCGTAGAGACTGCTGAGAAAATCCTGAAATATCTCATTTTCCCCGGAGTAATAATTGACATCAGACGAAGTGGAGATTTTAAAAAATTCGGTTGTTTCTTCTTCCCATTCAAGTAAAACAGAAGCTGCTATTTTTTGGAGATTTTCTGTTATCGATGTCACCAAAAGGCAGCGAAATACTGCACTTTGGTCTCTCGAAAATAGTGCCTCCGATTGGCTGAAAAGTAAACGCTCCAATGCCGGAAAACCTTGCAAAGCTACGCTGAGTAGAGAAAATCGCTCCGAAGTTAATAAGGACTTATCCTCATTTTTCAGCAATCGTACCAGATGTCTGGAGCCAGTATTGTGTTTGTCCGGCCAATAAAAAATCCGGTGGAGACGTAAATTTTCTTCAATCGGGCCAAATTGAATATGCTGAATTCCAGCCCAGGCATCTGCTGCGGAATGGAAAGAGAATTGGATTTGATGCAAGTTTGCTTCAGACGGTGCCTGACAGAATTTATTTGCCGAAATATCTAATTCAATAGTTTGTTGGGAAAATATTTTATAACGTGGTAAAACGTGCTTCTGAGCCAAAACTTGGTTGAGGCGAAAATATTGTTCCGGTTCAATTGCAAAAATTGCACTTCCACTCAAAACCAATACCACCGTTATGAAAAATGTCCGCATGTAAAATTATAAACTTCTGAGAAAAGCGAGCAATTCGCTACGTTCTTTTGGATTGAATTTTAAGAAATTTTGTTTGCTAAGTTCTGCTTCTCCTCCGTGCCAAAGGATTGCTTCAAGTAAATTTCTGGCACGTCCGTCATGTAAAAATTGGGTATGACCATTGACCGTTTCTGTTAAACCAATACCCCACAAAGGAGCTGTACGCCATTCGCTTCCGGAAGCAAGCCCTTCGGGCCGATTGTCCGCAAGCCCTTCTCCCATGTCATGCAGCAGCAAATCGGTATAAGGCCAAATTAACTGAAAAGACTGCTCCGGCTGCTCAGGAAAACGTTTGGTCACAAATTTTGGACGGTGGCAACTGACACAATTTGTATCATAAAATAATTTTTTCCCAGCCAATACTTTGGATTCGCTAATGTCTCGTCGTGCAGGTACAGCCAGATTTTGTGCATAGAAAACAAGTTTGTCCATCGCTTCAGGGGAAATTTCCAAATTATTCTGAGAGGCTGTGTTTCCGTTTGGTGCATTGCGGCATTTTTGCTGAGTCGGAGTGCAGTCTCCCCAAGGTGTTTTTACAAGCGGTGCAGATATACCGATGTCTGCATTGAAGGCTTTTGAGCTTTGTTGGCGGATATTCGGTTCTCCCGCTTTCCAGCCGAAACGACCCAAAGCAACTTTTTGTTTTTGAGTATCCCAAACTAGATTGGCCTTTCCAGAAATTCCGTCGTTGTTTGTATCTTCAGGATCAGCGTTAGCTAAAATATCCTTTTGACTTACTGCTTCCAGTAAACCAAGTCCGATCATCGGCGGCGCTACTCTTGGAGAAATCAGCAGTTGTGGATGTGGTTTTCCATATTTCCAGTTTAAAATTGAATATGTCGGTTTCCGTAATGATACAATTGAACCATCCTCAAAGAAATGTTCAATTTCCTGATATTCAATCCACATTTTACCTTCAGCATGGTGTCCCTGTATGGCAAGATCCTGCAGTTGCTCCCCATAAGTTGGATCCGGAATCACGTTAAGACGATGCTTGGCGATAAGGTCACGTTGTTCTTCATTGATTGGAGGAATGCTGAGCCGCAAAAACATGGAAACGGCATCATCTTTCGGCCAGTTTCCTGATGGAGCATGTCCGCGTCCATCTTTTAGATGGCAGCTCTGACAGGATCGTGCGTTGAACAGAGGCCCCAAACCGTCAGCGGATTTCGTCGATGCGGGTGCGGAAACCCAAAAGCGCCGGAAAAAACCGTTTCCAACCTTGAAATCCAGTTCACGTTCAAAACTCATATTGGCGGAACTGTGTGAAAAGGAGTTTTCGTTGAGAAACTTAAAAACGGTTGCCGCACCTGCTGGACGTCGCTCAAACGCTTCTGCTTTGCTGAAATCTGAAGTGGGCTTTATAATTGAGGCAATTCGTGCTGCCTCTGATTCTGTGTTGGCAAAAATGGAAGAATTAAAGCAGAAAAAAAGTGGGGCTAAAGTCAAAAAATATGCTAAAAGCTTCAGCGGTAAAACGGTTTGTTGCATTACTGGAAGATATTTTCCGGACTGTCCAAACTGTCAGATCCTTCAAACGGAATGGAATTGAGTTTCAAAACTGCTACTAATTTTTCGATGGTACGGGTTTGGTCTTTGAGACCGTCAACAACATCCTGAATCAGTTTATTCCCGCTCTGATCACCTTCCGCGAGCATCTGGTCATACGCTTTTCCGGCTTCAGCAGTTTTCTTCATTTGGGTCATGGCAAAAAGCGTAGCGAAAAATTTATCCATCATTTCCTTATTCAGTCCAGGGTCAATGGATTTTACCAAATTCGAAATTCCGGGACCGGAAACTACTCGTCCGTCAATGCGCACGTAGCGTCCGGTATAAACATTTATCATACCAATCAAATCATAATAATGGGAATTGTGGGTGTTGTCTGAAAAGCAGTCGTGTTCTTCTTCCGGATCGTGCAGCATCAAACCCAATTGAATTCGTTCCCCTGCAAGTTCGCCGTAAGAAAGACTGCCCAGTCCGGTTAGGATTGAAGTCAAACCGGCTTTCGAACTACCGTTTTCCAAACCTTTACGGGCCGTTCCATTTGCTTGCCAATTGGCGACCATTTCTTCCAAATCGTCAATCAATAAATCGGTAACAGCAGTTAAATAATTTATCCGGCGGTCACAATTTCTGTTGCTACAGTCGGAAATGCTGAAATCTGTCACAGGGCGATTTCCTGCGCCCGGCCCGCTTCCATTCAAGTCTTGACCCCAAAGTAAAAACTCGATGGCATGATAACCTGTGGCGACATTAGCCTCGACGCCACCAGCTTCGTGCAAAGTTTCTGCTAAAAGTTTTTTGGTAATTTTAGCTACGTTAACCGTTTTTCCGTTGATAGTCAAATTTTTGTTGGCAATAACATTTGACGCATAAAGCTCATTTTCATCGGAGTCGGTTCCATAGTAACCGGAATCTACATAATCAATCAATCCTTCATCGAGTGGCCACGCATTCACTTTGCCTTCCCAGGCATCAACAATTGCATTGCCGAAGCGATACGCTTCTGTTTGCTGGTATGGAACTCGAGCAGCCAGCCATGCGCTTTTTGCTGCCTGTAAATTTAAATCAGTAGGATTTGAAACCAACGTTTGGATGGCACTCCGCAAAACTTTGGCAGTGATCAAGGCATCTTCGTATGTGGCTTCGGCAATGTCAGCATAAGTTTTCAAGATAGCTTTTTTTTCCGCCGCAATGACTGTTCCTAAAGTAACTGATAGAAACAGACAACAGCCAGTTACGCCTGTTAAAATAAGTTTGAACAAATTTTTCTGTAGATTATGTTTGGTTTGAGATAGCATTTTTTCCTGAATTGATGAGGCCGTTATGTTGAATTAAAAATTATTAACTGTACTTTAAAATTAGATGACAATAATAAACTATATTAGTATTGGCTAAATTACAAGAAAATTTTTTATCAATATTTTCGAAAAATATTTTCAATAAATCACATGGTATTGAAATCAAAAGCAGCAAAAATGAATCATATTGTAGCCCCCAAGCCAAAGACCAGCAGACAACGCAAAGGGCATAAGGTTTATCTTATCTGCTGAAAAAGAAGTCAATCACAGAACATGATCAAGAGTGGTGCTCCGACATAACTTACATTCGGCCGACTCACGGCTGCTCGGTTTCATGGAGGAACCATAAAGTGGCAAAAAAACAAAACAAGAATTGATTTTTGTAAAATATGGAGAAAATTCGGAAAAACGGAAGAAAAACTTGGCTTTTGAAAGTGGTGGTAAAAACTTAAAACAGTAAGGCTGGTTATCCAAGAACTTCTTCTAAAACATCAGGACGTTTGAGAGCCAATGTTAATAGCGACCTAGCTGCTCCAGATGGATTTCGATGGCCCTGTTCCCAATCTTGCAAAGTACGTTTTGAAACACCAAGAAGTTTGGCAAACTGGGCTTGAGGCATACCTATTTTTGAGCGTGCTTCCAATGCAGGCGAAACTTTGACCGTTAAACGCCTTCCTCCACCAGCTTTGATTTCTTGTACACCGTCTAATACTTCCTGCCAGACATCTCGTTCTTTTTTATTCATTTTCAAATATCTCCTTCAATTTTTTCAAAATATGTGACGGAACATTCTCTTGACGAGTTTTTGCATAAATCGTCAACATCCAAAACTCATTCGGTTCAAAACGAACATAGTAAATGACACGCACACCGCCTCTTTTTCCCCGCCCTCGTACTTTCCAGCGTAATTTTCGGACCCGCCTGAACCGGAAACTAAATCTCCAGCAAGCGGTTGGGCTAACAAAAACTGTTGTAGCTCAGCATATTCATCATCAGATAAATATTTTGGCATCCAGTTTTCAAAACTGGAAGATTCAATAAAAGTGAACATTCTCTAAATATACGGCATTGCCGCATAGTGTCAAGCGAGAATATTATTAAAACCTATTCTCTTAAAGAACCGGGCAGGATTGAGTTTCGGAACCAAAACCAGGCGATTCCTCCTGTGGCTAGATTCCCTAAAGCGATGCCGATAAAAAATCCGGTTGTGCCCCAGATTTGTGACCCCAAATAGACCAGTGGAATGAGAAATAGAAAGAGCCGCATGATATTGATTGTAGTTGAGTGAAAAGGCCGATGTAGTGCGTTGCATGATGCGCTGACCAATTGTGAAATTCCATGAAACGCAAAACCAAACGGGACGATCCAGAAAAATTGCTGAATTAAATCCTGAATTTCAGGATCGTCTGTAAATGCCCAGGCGATGCCTCCGGAAATGAGTGCCAGAAAAACCCAAGCTGTTGCACCCCAAACTAAAGCAAAGCGCGAAAAAAAACGGCTTGCGCTCCGAATCCTGTCGAATTTTTTTGCACCATAATTTTGGCCAATGAATGGAATTATCACCGATGAAAGAGCCATTGATCCTATCATCGCCAACGATTCTATGCGTGTTCCTACCCCAAAAGCCGCAACGGTTGCGTCTCCGAGATCTGCCGCAATTCGAGTTAAGACTGCATTTGAGACAGGAAAAAGAAGTTGCGTCAACATGGCTGGAATACCGATATAAAGCAGGGCTTTCCAGGAAAGCAGGATTTCCGCAAATCCCGGCCAGTTTGAAGTCAACATCCTTTCACGCTTTCCAAGCACCCATAAACCGACAATCATAATACTGATATAAGAAATTACGGTTGCAATGGCTGCTCCCTGAATACCGAGTTCCGGAAATGGACCATAGCCAAAAATAAAAATCGGATCCAGTACGGCATTAACGACTGCGGCAATTACCATAATTATGCTGGGAGTTTTGGTGTCTCCAGTGGCACGGATCGCGCTGTTTCCGACTATCGGTATTACCACAAAAACAACCCCCAGCAGCCACGGAATCATATATTCCTCAATCAGTGGAAGCGATTCATCAGTTGCTCCCATCAGCGTAAATATTGGGTGCAGATAGAAAAAACTGATTCCGGAGACACACAAGATAATCAAGGCGACCAGTAAGAGACTGTCTGTAGTAAGGCGCTGAACTCTATGGTGATCTCCTTCACCAATGGCCCGTGAAATTACTGTCGCGGCACCAATTCCTATTCCGAAAGAAAAACTCATTAAGGTAAATGTAACCGGAAAAGTAAAACTGATGGCCACCAGTTCCTTTACTCCGATCATGCTGATGTAAAAAGTGTCGACCAAATTTATAAGCAAAATGGAAACAAGTCCAAAGATCATTGGAATTGCCAGCCGAATCAAGTTTGGCCCCACAGGACCTTCGGTCATGCGATTTATAACAGGCTTTTGTGAAGAAGAATTAGCTGAAGGAGAAGATGTCAAAAAGACCTAAAATTAAGAGGATTGGAATTTATCTGTTTTTGCCAGAGAGGAAGTGAAAGGGTAGCACACTCTTCGCACAACTCACAAATTGATTCGTTTTATAGACCTGTATTTTCACTTTTTATTTTTACAGGATAAGCTTGAATCAGCTTGATTGCCGGATATTTTTGTGGGAATCTGTACGAAATATTATGACTTAACACTTGCACTAATGAAGAGTTACATGTCTTCCTCCAGCCAAAACGAAACAGCTCCCGTTCAAGAAAATCCATCTTATGATACGCTGTTCGACAACCTTGCGTTACGACGTGAATTGAGCGCAAATCTGGTTGGGTTCTGTCGTTATCTGCGTCAGCATGGACTGCATCCTGGAATGGGAGAAGAAATGGATGCACTGTGTGCTTTGGAAAAGGTCGACTTTGGAAATGAAGCTGCATTCAGAATGGCTCTCCGCACTACTTTGGCCAAGAGTACGCAGGAACAGGAAATATTTGATGAATACTTCCATTCCTTCTGGTATGTCTGGGAAAGTGCCGAAAATCTTAATCAGCGCTTCAAAGCAAAGAAAGAAGATCCGCCAGCCGTGGTAGTGGATTCAAGGCCCCCAAAAACAGAGTTTGTTTCAATAAGTGATTGGCTGGGAGGCGGGGTGACTGCCGAAGAAGAAAAAGAAGCAGCCGGTTACAGCCCTTTTGAAACTGAATCAGAGCGGGATTTCAGTAGCTTTCAGGCAGAAGAGCTTACGGAAGTAATGCGCCTGATTAACGAAATAGGTAAGGCACTCGCAACTCGTTTCAGCCGCCGGACAATGAATTCAAAACGTCGGGGACGTATTGATTTGCGCCGGACTATGCGTTTGAGTTTGCGACACGGAGGAGAGATTCTGGATTTGGCGCATCACCGACGCAGGCGCCAAAGATTGAAACTGGTGCTGCTCTGTGATGTAAGCAAATCGATGGACCTTTACAGTCGTTTCCTCATCCAGTTCATTTACGCTTTTCAGTGCGTTTATCGCCGAATTGAGACTTTTGTTTTTAGTACTGCTCTGCACCGAATTACGGAAACACTGCGCAGGGAAGAACTGTTTGCTGCACTTGAAAAACTTTCCGGAACTGTTCCGGACTGGTCCGGAGGCACAAAAATTGGCGCTTCCCTGGAGCAGTTTGTCAGTCAGTACGGACTTAAAATGGTTGATTCCCAAACCGTTGTGCTGATTATCAGTGATGGATGGGACACAGGCGAAGTAGATTTGCTGGAAAACAATATGCGCTTTTTAAAAAAGCACGCTCGAAATGTAATTTGGCTCAACCCGCTCAAGGGTAGTTCCGGATATGAACCGACCACCCGCGGAATGCAGGCGGCGTTACCGTATATTGATATTTTTGCGTCAGCACATAATCTCAACAGTCTCAGAAAACTGGTGAGACAATTGAGCAAAATACAGTCCGGAAAAAGCAGACGCATGTCGCTTGTGAGTTAAACACTCTGAATGAGTAGTCAATATTCTAAATTAAATACCTTAAACTCTTTCACTGGAAATCATCATGCCTTCATATACACTCGATGCATCAACTCCTGAATTCACAGAAACAACTTTCATTGCGCCTGACGCCAGCCTGATTGGTAAAGTCCGGATTGGAGCATATTCTTCAGTTTGGTTTAACGCAGTTCTCCGGGGTGATATGGAAAGCATCAGCATTGGCGATGAAACCAGTTTTCAGGATTTAAGCATGGGGCACTCGGATCCCGGATTTCCGCTGATTATTGGAAATCGTGTGACGGTAGGACACAATTGCATAATGCACGGATGCGAAGTTGAAGACGATTGCCTGATCGGAATGGGTGCAATTTTGATGAATGGAGTAAAAATTGGCCGCGGCAGCATTGTCGGAGCAGGAGCAGTTTTGTTGGAGGGGACAGAAGTTCCGCCTTTTTCAATGATTGCGGGCTCTCCGGCCAAAGTGCGCAAGACTTATAATGAAAGTATTCTGGAAAATATCAGAGTCATGTCGCAAGTTTATGTTAAACGCACGATACGATATCTTGAACAAAATATTGGGAAGTTGAGAGTTGTTTGATCAGGACAAAGCTTTTCAGCATCAAGCAGCAATTTCATTGGATTCTCTAGCCTGAAGAATCGCGCTGAACGCAGTTTGGAGTTCATTTGGAGTCAGCTCATCAAGATCAGAATGATCACTATTCAGTGTGTTATTAATAAACCTGAGCTGTGGTTCTTTGGAAATGTAACCCAATTGATGCAGTTGTTGATCCAATGTTTCAAACACTCGGACACGTAGTTGCTCATTAGTTCTTTTGTCTTGGGCCAGAATTCGTTGACCATGAAAGTTGGTGGTGTTTATCTCACCTTTGTAGGACTGCATAGCAAGAGTTTTGTCTCCTCTTAACTCTAATGTGACAATGACCGAAGTAATGATCACCGAGGTCACGCAAAAAATCAATAAAACAATTTCCATATTCACCCCATTAGTTTGTTTCTAAGTTACTGAAACTATGTCCGTTCTTTAGTTTGCCTCAAGATGATGAGGCTTTTGGCTGAACCGAGTTTGGTACAGACTCTTTAAGACCAATATTCTGTAGGCTCGGTTTGGCTACCTCGAAGATTATGCAGAAAACAGACCAGCTCAAAAAGGTCTTCACTAACATTTAGTCGGTTTGGATTTTTGCAAACCACTCTTCCTGTCAGATAATTTTTGCAAATATGTTCTAGTGCTTTACGCGTTTTACGGGTTCTTACTGAATGGAAGAACCGCTCCAATCTGGCATTGAACTTGTATTACAAACTGGACATCAAAAGCATGAAGAACAATCATTTTTAACGACCATGATAAACTCATCAACTTCCTCACGTTTGAGTACGGGACTGCTGCAATTTTTCTTGATACTGGTATTTGCAACGCCGGTGTTGGCTGTCCGCGTGAAGGATGTTGCTTCGTTGAGGGGTGCGCGTGATAACGAACTGATTGGATTTGGAATTGTAGTCGGTTTGGATGGAACAGGTGATTCACAGGAAAGTTTGCTTTCCAGAAAGCCGATTGTGAATGCTTTGGAGAGAATTGGCATAAGTTTAAAAAGTCAGGACATCCTTGGACGCAGTATCGCCGCTGTCTGGCTGACAGCGACTTTGCCGCCTTTCGCAAAATCAGGACAACGTCTGGATGTAACTGCCGCTACAATTGGGGACTCGGTTTCACTTCGCGGAGGAATTTTGATTATGGCTCCGATGCGTGGTCCGGATAGATTGGTTTATGCTCTGGCGCAGGGGCCCATCTCAGGAATTCCGAAAGGAGTCAGCCGCGCGGATGCGTTACCTGAAGATGCACTGGTGGATTTGCCGATAGGCTCACGGATGGTGGCTTCAGTCGGGCAAGTTCATGGCGGAGCACTTGTTGAACGTGAGATCAGTTTAAATCTCAACAGCCGCGCCAGGTTGTTTATGAATTTAAACTCGCCGGATTTCACCACAGCTTTTCGTTTGGCAAAACTGATCAATCAGAATTTAGGCTTCCGGAGTGCCCGCGCTCAAGATGCCGGTACAGTTGAAGTTTCAGTGCCAGACAGTTATTTGGGAAACACGGTGGAACTTATTTCTTTTATTGAAAATTTAGAAATTTCTCCGGATCATAGGGCTAAAGTTGTTCTCGATGAACGTTCCGGAACAGTGGTTATGGGTGGTAATGTGATGATTTCACCAATTGCTATTTCTCAAAATGGATTAAATATTCAGGTCAAACTTCCATCACAAAACACTGCTGGTGGAGATGGGGCCTTAACAGAAGGTCAAATTTTGGAAGCAAGTGTGTTTATGCTCAAAGGTGGTGTGGATTTAAAGGAAATTGTAAATGGTTTCAATAAAATAGGTGCATCAAGCAGAGATTTGATTGAGGTGTTAAAGGCAGTCAAAACTGCGGGCGCACTACATGCCGAGCTGGTGATTCGATGAAAATATCAATGCCGCTACCTTTGTCTGCACTGACACTTCAGGCAAATAACCATAAGAAACTACCTGAAACAAAAGGTGTTACCAACGACACGAAGCTGCGTGAAGCCGCAAGTGAATTTGAGGCAATTTTTATTCAACAGATGTTAAAAACAATGCGTAAAACAACTTTTGAATCGGACCTGGTGCCAAAGTCTGAAGGAGAAAAATTATTCCAATCTTTGCTCGATGAACAGTATGCGCTGCTTTCAGCTAAATCCGGAAGTCTTGGTTTGGGAGAAATGATTTACCAGCAATTGAAAACAAATTTGGAAAAATAAAAAAAACACTAAAGTTTTGTGATTAAACTGCCGATACTCGCAATAAGGTGTTTCTGCGATCTAGCAGGTAAGAAAAAACAAGGTCTTTCCTGTTCCGCCCGACATCTTAACTGAGGCCCAAAACTGAAGTGGCAAATTTATGCTGGAAATGGAAGCAAATGCTAATAACTTCCGGAATCTTGTTTTTTACACGCCCTAAGGGCCTTCTCAGACTTGTGAACTGCACCTTTAAAGTTGCGCTCGTCTGAGTCTGCGAGTATGCTTGTCGGCATACACCGGACATTCTCGTGGAATTAGGGAATTTTACATTTAACATTAACAGGTGAATATGAAAATTACCGGACAACAGCCCCCTGAGTTTCATGGTGTCAAAGGTGGGACTGCAAAAGAAAACCAGCAAACCACAAGCCGCTCAGGAAGTATTTCAGAATCTGCGGAACTTCCTGTTAAGACTTCGTCATTTGTGATGAATAAAATAAAAGGTCGAATTTCCGCTGAACCTGAAGTTCGTGCAGATCGGGTTGCGGAACTCAAAGCACAAATCAAGAGTGGTGAATATAAGGTTGATGCGCAAAGTCTTGCCAAATCAATGCTGCAGGACGCTCTTCTGGAAGATCTGGCCTGAGTCATAAACCCAGGAAATAAGATGGTGTCCGTGTTGGAGCCGTAATAAAGTGTCCTTTTATATGAATGAACTGCTGAATATTTTGCGACAAGAAGTGGAACTGCACGAGCAGTTGATTTTGCTGTTGCAAAAGGAATCAGAGGGATTTGGCCGTTTACGCGGTTCAGAACTGCTTAAACTTCATGGAGAGAAGTCACGCTGTGTGCGTGCTACGGCTCGACTTGAGAAGGAGAGGATTCAGCTGGTGGAACAGCTTGCCGATTCCTGGAGTACGGAATCAAAGGACTTGACCTTGAGTGTTATTATTGGCCGCACGACGGATGAATACTCTGTGCCGCTACAGCAGTGTTTTGATCAATTAAAGAACTTGATTGGTAAAATACACAGAATTGCGGATGAAAATTCTAATCACGCAACAGGTCGTTTAAAGTCGGTCGAGTCTTCGATTCAGTTCATGAGCCAACTCCAGAACGGTCCTCCGACGTATTCCGTTGCGGGAAAAATACAAAAAGGGAACAGCACAATTTCTCGCACAGAAGTCTGACTTTAAAAGTCGCCAAGATCGTTAAGGAACCCTAATTATTTCTACCTTGTTACCATGTCTTCGCTCAATAGTTCCCTAAATCTGGGACACCGCGCCCTGAGTGTAAATCAGCGCGCAATGCAAACAGTTGGGCATAATATTGCCAATCAGGAGACTGAAGGCTTCTCTCGCCAACAGGTACGTTCAAGCACGTCTGCACCGGATCCCACCGGAGTAGGCGGAGGTGCCGATGCGCAGCCAACCTCACGGGTTTACGACAAATTCGTGCAACGAAAAATTCTCCAGGAAAATCCACGCTCCGGAATGTTTAAGTCAAGGAGTGAATTTCTGCAAAAAATAGAAATAATTTTTAGTGAAACAGAAGGTAATGGTTTACACAAAGCCTTAAACGAGTTTTGGAATTCGTGGAGTCAGCTTTCAAACCAGCCTGAATCAGAACCTGCGAGAATGCAGGTAAAGGTACAAAGTGATGTTTTAGCGAGTCGTTTTCGCGGTATGCATGCTCAACTTAGCGGATTGCGTAAAGAAATTAACGGACGTTTAGTGGCAACTGTCAACAAAATAAATGAGTTGGGACAGAAAGTGGCAGAGTTAAATCGACAGATCAATTCCTATGAAGGTGGTGGGCAGCGGATTGCCAACGATATGCGGGATGCGCGCAATCAGGCTATTGAAGAGTTGTCAGAGTTGGTGGACGTCAATTCATTTGAAGATCCCAATGGACGTGCCACTGTTATCATCGGTCGTGACTGGACTCTGGTAGAAGGAAATAACCGCTACCAACTTGAAGGAAATTTGAAGGGCGGAGAATTGGGCATGCTCAACATAGATGGTGTTTCAACCAATGATAATCGTCGGGATTTGACTCGTACTTTTCGTGAAGGAGAAATGAGCGAAATGTTAAGAATGCGCGATGATACAATTGTGGAGTACCAGAAAAACCTCGACGAAATCGCTTTCAACTTGGCCAGTAAAGTTAACAAGATTCACGCAAGCGGTACCGGAATAAATTCCGCAAACGAAATGATGAAGAGTACCTTTGGCTTAAATTCGGCTGCACTGAACCAACCTCTGCCTTTCTTAAAAGATGGTATTTTTCAGCTTCACTTAGTTGATCCTCACAATGAAATTTTAGAAACTTATGAGATTGAAATACAGGCCGGCAAAGATACACTTCCGGATATTGTGCAGCGTTTGAATCAAACGATCAATGATCCGGAGTTACTTCAGGCTTTCATAGAAGAAGACGGTTCGCTGCTTTTACAAAGCGGTTCTGACTACAAGTTTATTTTTGGTGAAGATCAATCGAACCTTGCGCAGGTTCTTGGATTAAACAGTTTTTTTGATACCCTTAAAGGCGCGGAAGATATTCAGCTCAGTGGGCATATTCTTGAGAACACGAATAACATTTCTACCGGAAAGGATCTTATTCCTGGAGATAACCGAATCGCACTGGAAATTATTAAGTTGCAAACACGGCCGACAATGAGGGATGAAACCATGACTTTTGATGAGTATTACAATGGTGTACTCACAGGAATGGGGCTGAAAATTCAAAGAAATATAACTGAGCAGGCACAACAAGAAAGTATGGTGAGGCAATTTAAGGAAATCAGGAGTTCGATCAGTGCAGTTAACATGGATGAAGAATTGACGGATATGATGCAGTACCAGAAAGCTTATGAAGCATCCGCGCGTTTCATTAATACTGTGGATAAAATGATGGAAACCGTCATTAACATGTAAAATGTTGCAGTCAATATATTGTAATCATTACTTGGAAACTTTAAAGACAAGTTCTAAAAACCCAAATCACGAGTACTTTAAATGCGAGTGACTGAGGTCACAAAGCGTGACCATGTAGTTGACAACATTCAAAGATCATCAGCAAAGCTTCAGGAAATTCAGATCCAGATGGCTACGGGTCGGCGTTTAAATAAAACGTCCGATGACCCGATAGGTGCGGCAAGATCACAGGATATCGTCACAACTATGTCATCTCAGAACCAGTTGCTCCAGAACATTGATGACAATGTCGCCTGGCTACAACGCTCCGAACTCGAGATAAGCAGCATCAATGAATTATTGGGACAAATGCGCACACTCGCAATTTCACAGTCCGGGAGCGATTCAAACGTGGAATCGAGGCAGATGGTGGCACGTGAGTTTTCTGCTGCCCGTAAAACTTTATTTGACATCGGGAATGCGCGGGAAGGAAAACTATATTTGTTCTCCGGAATTAAAAGTCTTTCTCCGGCATTGAAAAAAAATGGGATATTTCAGCCGGCAAAAGTGGAAAAAAGCGGAGTTGAGCAAAAGGATATCCGGGAATTGCTGGATGTGAAACAATTCCGGGCGCAATTTGAGGGATTTTCTCCACATAACTACCGTGTCAAAGTCACCAAAGGCGGAATTTGGGGACAAGCCAGGGTTAAAATATCTGATGACGATGGACGAACATGGAGTAAAGAACAAACTTTACGTCCGGTAACGCATGTTTTTAATCCGGATGGAAAACTTAATGACCAAGTTTTGCTAAAATTTTCTGATCTTGAGGGACATCTGGGCAACGTTCTTCCGAAACAATTTGATTTTAATTCGGAAAAGTCAGTTGAATTTGACATAGATTCGCTGGGTATTTTTTTTCCGCAAGGAATAGAGTTTATTTATCAACCAAACCCTGAAGTTAGCTATAACGGTTCCATTCACAAAAAAGAGGCCTTGATCTCAAATGGACGTTCTATTCCGGTAAATGTAACTGCACAAGAACTGTTTATGGGTGGTAATGGGGAGGGAGTTGATACCTTTTCTTTGCTGGCAACCTTGGAGAGAGCACTTCTTGAGAATGATGGCATTGCGATTGCAAATCGTATAGGCGAGCTGGATTTAGCTCAGAATCAGATTCTAAAGCAACAAGCAGACGTTGGAAATATTATTCGTGAGCTTTATGCGACTCAGGCAAAGCTGGAAAACCAACAGTTTGAAAAGGAGAGACAACTTTCGGACATTCAGGATTTAGATATTGCGGAAGCTACTGTGGACCTTAAAGTAGCGGAAGCTAACAACAAACTTTCATTGCACACAGGTGCACGCCTGATCCAACCGTCACTGTCCGATTTTCTTCGTTAATTTAGCAAGTCTTTGAAAATATTTTAGTTCCGGTTAAGTCAGGAATCAATCATTAAGAAGGTAGGCAACTATGCTCATACTGACACGGAAGTCGGGAGAAAGCATAACCATTGGGGATGATGTAAAAATCACGGTGGTCGAGGTCAAAGGAAAACAAGTCCGAATTGGAATCGAAGCACCCCGGAGTTATATTATCCACAGAGAAGAAGTATACATTTGTATTCAGGAAGAAAACAGACGTGCGGCACAGGAGTCACCACTTTCTTTAGCTGGACTTAAAAATCTTTTAGGTAAACTCTAAATAAAATCAAAGATATATGCAAATCCAAACCTCCCGTTTCGGCGAGATTGAAATTAAAGAAAATCAGATAATTACCATCCCCTCAGGTTTGATAGGTTTTTCAGAGGACCGTCGTTTTGTGATTCGCGATGATGAAGCAGCGTCACCTTTTCGTTGGCTGCAGGCCGTTGACACAAAGGCACTGGCCTTTGTGATGATAGAACCGCATGTCTCAATTTCAAATTATGAGCTGGAATTAACGCAGGAAAATTTGAAAAAACTGAAAGCAGAAAGTATCGAAGAACTGACAGTCTTTGTCCTGGTTACCATGGCCAAAAAAATGGATGATGTGACTGTAAATCTTCAGGGTCCTTTGCTCTTTAATCTTGAAAAACGCCTCGGTATGCAATTCATTATTCCTGATGGAAAATACTCCACTCGCCATTCTCTTTTTGGTGATAAATTAACAAAGCAAACTCCGGTTACTTCGGCACAGGAAAGTCCTGTTGAAGAGCAACACGCAGTTTCAGACTAAGTTAAATGGTATCTGCCCAGTTCAAAATCGGCCTGGAAGCGGAACTAAGTGAGAACCCCGGATTCCCTCCATCCATCACTCAAGAATGAGTGATTACCAACCCCCCCTCAAAGCTGACGCTATCCGCCGAATCTGTTTAGAGAACGGTCTTGAGATTCCTGATACACAATGGAATCTGCTTGAAAAGTGGGCTGCGTTGTTGCTGGAAGTAAATCAAAAAGTTAATTTGATTTCCCGCAAAGAAACTGATTTGTTGTGGGAAAAACAAATCCTGCCTTGTCTCGCATTGTTGATTTTCCGGAAATTCAGCCCCGCTGCGGAGGTTTGTGATTTTGGTACAGGCGGAGGTTTGCCGGGCATGATTTTAGCGATTGTCCGTCCTGATTTACGGTTGACTCTGCTGGATTCAAGACATAAAAAAGTTGAAGTTGTTCAACAAATGATTAAAAGCTTAAAACTTTCCAATGTCCAAACTTTACTCGGAAGAGGAGAAGAATTAGGCAAACAGAGCCCTTGGCGTCAAAGATTTCCTTTTGTAACCGCACGGGCAGTCGCCCCGCTGATTGATTTGGTAAACTGGACTGCGGAATTGCGAAAACCGGAATCTGTGCTGCATGTTTATAAAGGAGGCGAAATCAAGGACGAAGTATTTGCATTGGCAAAAAAAGTTTCAGGAATCAGAGTCAACAAATCTCTGATGGTGTTGAAAGGCTATCCGAAGTTTGCGGAGAACAAAAAATATATTATTTCTTTAGAATTTTCCTCAAATTGATTTTGTGTAATTTTGACAATTTTCGAGATCATCATTCCTATTATCTTTTATGCGTCTAATTTCTGCAAATCTCAACGGCATACGTTCGGCGAATTCAAAGGGTTTTTTTGAATGGCTTAAAACTCAGCAGGCCGATGTGGTTTGCCTGCAGGAAACAAGAATTCAGCAGGAACAGTTAAGCGAAATCATGCTTGAACCGCATGGTTTCAAAAGCGCGTTTGAATTTGCAGAAAAACGGGGATATTCCGGAGTAGGGCTTTATTTTAAGAAAACTCCGGATCGAATTCAAAAAGGAATCGGCTGGTCTGAAATGGACAAGGAAGGGCGATTTATTCAGGCGGATTTTGGTAAATTAAGTATTGTGTCACTTTATCTGCCTTCCGGAAGCAGCGGTGATCTCAGGCAAAACTTTAAATTCAAGGTGCTGGAATATTTTGAAAAATGGCTTTTGGAGGCAAAACGATCCGGAAGGGAAGTTATCATTTGCGGAGACTGGAATATCGCACACAAAGAAATAGACCTGAAGAACTGGAAAAGTAACCAGAAAAATTCCGGATTTTTACCGGAAGAACGAGCATGGCTGACAAAATTATTTACGGAATTCGGTTACGTGGATGTCTTCCGGAAATTAAATCCAAATCCTGATCAATATACATGGTGGTCAAACCGCGGCAGAGCATGGGAGAAAAACGTAGGATGGAGACTTGATTATCAGGTTGCTACTCCAGAAATTGCAGCCAAAGCGAAAGCGGAATCAATTTACAAAACTGAACGCTTTTCCGATCATGCACCACTGATCATTGATTATGACTACAGTCTTTGAGCCCTCTGTTTTCCCAAAACTCCTCCTTATTTCAAATTAAAAACACGATCAAATACACGTCGTAAATACGCCGGCTGCTGTTCTCCGTTTAAAGAACTGATTTTTGTGCCGTCCGGTTTGAAAAAAAGTAAAGTTACTTTGCTGACGTTGTGATATTCCGCAAACCAGCGACCTTCACTTGAGTTTAGATTTGCAACAAGAAAACGTATTTTATCTTCATATTCAGGCTGGAGCGAGTTGACCACCCGCTTGAGTGCACGGCAGGAAGGTCAGTTGGGGTCATGTATCTGAACAACCACGTTTTCTCCCTGTCCAATTGCGGACAAATCATTATCTTCTTCCAGGCTTTCATTCCAGAGCCAGACGGCAGACAACAGAATTAACACACTGGTAATGGTGACCAGCCAACGGACATTTTGACGCCGATGAGCTTTTTTTGAATCTTTTTTTTGTTTATGATGTTTGCTCATGCACATCTCCCTTTTAGTTGTCTGCGAAAATCTGGATTGATCATTATCATAATCATGCTACATTATCCTAATCCTTAAATACACACAAACCATGAATAGAGAATAATGGACATTATTAACTGGGGCGATATCCGGCGCGGCACATTAGCCATCGTGCTGGTGATTATACCATCTGTGCTGCTGGGAACGTACATGGCTCCTGCACTGCAAAGTTACCAGATTACTGGGCCGGGACTATGGGAGCTGAAACGAAAAGGTGCTCCGGATGCCTTAATCGAACCACTGCATGAGCTGCGCCTCAAACCATACTTTTTTAAGTTCACACTGATGAGCGCGGTGGAGTCCAGAATTGCTGATCCGGATTTATTCAAAAAATATGAAAAGAAAATAAAGCGGCAACTCTCAGCTGTAGCCATGCCTGCGGTTGAGTATATTTTTCTTGTCACCCTGGCGGCATATTATTGGGTTTTATGGTTTTCGACAAGGAAATTGTTTCCCGATGGCAAGGTCTGAGTTAATCTTAAATTGCGGAAAAGTTTTTCAAAGCTGAATTTTGACTTCTACACACGGGGACACTAAACGATATTCAGCCATGGTAAAACGCCAAAATCTATTCTGAATCTTCTTCGAGCGGCAGTTCAAGCTGATTGTCGCCAGGTAGCTTGTCCATGTTCAGTTCGCTTAATGTAGGCAAATATTTGAGATTAGTGAGCCCAAATATTTCAAGGAAATTTTTGGTTGTTCCATAAATTCCGGGTCGTCCGGGAAGCAGCTCACGACCTACGATACGGACCATTTTTTGCTGCATTAAGCGTCGGATAGTGTGGGATGAATCAACACCTCGAATGAATTCTATGCCGGCCCGTGTGAGAGGCTGTTTGTATGCAATTATGGCCAAAGTTTCCATTACTGCAGGTGAGAGCTTGATGGTTTTGACCGTTTCAAGCGTTTGCGCCCATTTTTTATGTTCCGGAAGTGTGTGCATCTGCAAACCATCGGCAACAGAATCGATCCGAAAAATCCGGTTAGTTTTTTTGTAGGACAGATTAAGCTCTGCGACCAGTTCCCGAATCTCTTTTGTTTCACAATCACCGATCAATTCTGTCAGCTGTTTGGGAGACAGAGGATGTGTCGCGACAAATAAAATTGTTTCAAGAGCTTGTTTTAGTTCAAGTTTAGTCATAGAATTTTGAGAAAATTTTAATGCACTTCCTTCTGTACGAGTGCTATGATAAGGAGTACAATTCCGCTAATCAAAACAAGAAACATAAAAGCGGTAAAATGCATGTCGGCATTAAATCCACAAGAAACATCACCGAGTACGCCGTCCACAGGTTGCAGGTATAGATCACCGCATAAAAGTTTGCTAAAATAAGATGATATTATGTATGAAAACCTGTCGATAAACCAGAGTAAAACTGAACCGGCAATGAGAATTATCCCCAGCCTTTTTTTATTCATCGCCTCCTTTTTATCTGTACAACAGCAGATTAAACTGGCGGGTTTGCGCCTTTGCTAAAACTCCACATTATCCTTATTATTAACCATTTTGCAAACCTTTATTGAGAATCTTTATGGATACATCCAGTATTGAATACGCTGAAGGCCGAGTTTTTTCCTTTGAAGACGAAAGTGCAATTCACCCCGAATTTCTGGAAACTTTTGATTATTCAGGTCCACGGCAGCGTGTCAGCTACCAAATGAATGAGTTTGCGGCAGTCTGTCCTTTTTCCGGACTTCCTGACACAGGAATTGTCTGGGTTGACTATATTCCAAAAAAGAAACTGCTTGAGCTCAAAGCACTTAAATATTATTTCCTTTCTTTCCGTAATGTCGGAATTTTCCAGGAAGCGGTAACAGCACGTATTTTCAATGATTTGTATCCCTTGCTTGAACCTGAAGAATTACTGATCAAAACCCGCTACAGTACACGAGGCGGTATTGATACAACCTGTAGCATCGACTCCAATGAGCAAACCTCCTGATTTAACTTCACTGCGTGAAGACACACGCATCATTCTTTCTGGCCGTGACCCGCACCGCTACGGCGGCATGGTCAATCCTCCAGTATATCATGTTTCCACGGTTCTCGCGGAAACGGTGGCTCAACTAAATTCCAGGGATCATCTCGAAGAGTCCGGAGAACAGGAAATGGCCTATGGCCGTAAAGGGACGCCAACTTCGTGGGCCTTGGAAAACGCGGTTGCGGAATTAGAGGGCGGCCACCGCTGTCTGGCGTTTTCGTCTGGACTGGGAGCTGTTACCGGAGCGCTGTTTGCGTTTTTGAAAGCAGGGGATCACTTGCTGATGACCGACAGTGTTTATGCGCCCACACGTAAGTTTTGCAATTCGGTGCTGAAACGTTTTGGTGTAGAAACTACTTACTACGATCCGTTAATTGGTGCAGATATTAGTTCGTTACTGCGACCAAACACCAGTGTTGTCTTTACCGAATCACCTGGATCCCACACCTTTGAAGTTCAGGATATTCCGGCCATTGCTGAAGCCGCACATGCGCAAGGCGCAAAAGTGCTGATGGACAATACTTGGGCTTCGCCTTTGTTTTTTAAACCCTTTGAACATGGAGTGGACGTCTCGATTCAAGCCGGGACCAAATACATTGTCGGTCATGCTGACGCGATGCTTGGGACTGTTACAACCTGCAAAGATGCCTGGCCCGCATTGCGTGACTGCACAGGTCATCTTGGACAGTGCGCTGGTCCGGACGACCTTTATTTAGCACAACGCGGCTTCCGCACACTGGCTGTACGTTTGCGTCAGCACCAATCCAGCGCACTCGCGATTGCGGAATGGTTACAGAACCGACCGGAAGTTCGGCAAGTCCTTTATCCTGCATTGCCGGATGCACCTGGACACAAGATTTGGAAACGAGATTTTCTTGGAGCCAGCGGTTTATTCGGTTTCGAACTCAAACCGTTTACGGAGGAGGCAGTAGTCTCAATGCTGGATGGAATGCGATTGTTCGGCTTGGGTTATTCCTGGGGCGGTTATGAAAGCCTGCTCATTCCGGCAAATGTGCGAAAAATTCGCAGCGCAGTGCCGTGGCGTTTTGAAGGACCATTGTTGCGTGCTCACATCGGACTTGAGGATGTCGACGATTTAAAGGATGATCTAAAGGATGGCTTGAAGCGTCTGCGGAATTTCCGCGCTTGATTTTCTTGTGGCAACACGACTTTTAAACCAACGAAAAACGTCCAGATGAATTTGCTGATTGCGGATGAAGCAACTGAAGTAATGGATTTTCTTCAAGATTTCTTTGTGAAAGCAGGACACTCCGTGTTTTTCGCAAGAGATGGAGAGGAAGCTTTGCGAATTTTTCGGAAGGAGGAAATTGAAGGAATTTTCTGTGCTTTGACTTTGCCTAAATTGGGTGGTCTGGAATTGTTGAAGGAAATTAAATCGACAAATAGTCGTCGGCCGTTTGTGATGCTTTGCCCGCAAAATGATACTGAAAACGCGCTCAATGCTTTGCAGCTTGGAGCATGTGATTATCTCATCAAAAAAATTAATCCTCTGGAACTTCAGCGTACACTGGACAGAGTAGCATCTCTAAATGTGGGTTTCCACTTCAGTGCCTATGCGCTTGATCACTTGCTGCAGGAAACCCGAACTCTGGAAATTGGCAATGATTTTGAGGGAGTGAACCGGATAATCGCTTTTATGACGCAGGATTTGTCGAGCTACGGAATTTTGAAACAAGAACAATTGTTCCGCATGAATCTGCTGCTCAAGGAAGCGATTGAGAACGCGATTTTTCATGGAAACCTTGAATTGAATTCAGAAATGCGCAGGAAAAATCCGCAATTGTTTTACAAAACGGCATCACAAAAACGAAACATGGATCCTTATAAAAACCGTAAGCTAATCTTGCAGTATGATATCAGCCGTAACTCTGCAAAATATGTTGTACGAGACGAAGGAAAGGGATTTGCACATGGAGACCTGTTGGATCCGGTTGATCCGGACAACTTGCTGCGTATCGTAGGCCGTGGATTGATTATGATAATGAATTTTATGGATGAGGTTTTTTGGAACGATCGAGGCAACGAAATCACCATGGTACGTTATCGTAAACGTAAAACATGAATAATATTTCTGTGAGTATAATTTTCAAAATGCGGAGTCGGTTTAGTTTCAACAGGATAATTTATTATTTTCAAATTTTCACGTTGCTGGTGTTTTCCGGACTTTTACAAAGTTGTACAGAAACAGGAACCACTCAAGTACGTCTGCCTTCCATCGAGTTGTATCAACGGGCGATGGTGGCGTTAGAAGACGAATTTTACCAGGAAGCACTGAAGAATTTTCAAATCCTTGTTGATGAACATTCCGGAACAAGGCTGGCCACCCTCTCACATTTGAAAATGGGGGACTTGTATTTTAAGCAGAGGAAATGGGAAGAATCTGAAAGTAACTACAGACGTTTCCTTCTGCTCAATCCACGCAGTCACTTGACACCTTACACACTCAACCGCCTGATTGCTCTAAATTATGAACGCAATCTTTACGGTTTATTTGTGAAGTCTCGGGATTTCGACCGTAACATGGAACCAAACCGGACGCTCATCCGCGAATATCAGCGTTTCTATTTGCTGTTTCCGCATAGTCCGTATTTGGCAGACGTGCAGGAATATCAGAAAAGAGCACGAAGTGATCTTGCTGAGCACGAGCTGCATGTGGCGAATTACTATTTTGATAAGGAAGCCTACCATTCCGCAATTGGGCGCTATTTATATTTGCTCAAACACTATCCTGGATTTCCTCGCACCACTCATGTTGCGGAACGTTTGATTGAAGCATACCGCTTGAATCAGCAACCGGAACTTGCGGCAGAAATGCAAAAAGTTCTGGATACATTGCGGGAGCGCAATTTGCTGGCGCAACTCACGATGAGAGAAGAATGATCCCACCGTCCATTCGTTTTTCACAAAAAAAATGTTTGATTTGTTTGGTGGTAATACTGTTTTTTTTCTCCGGATGCGCGGAGCTAGATGGAATCTTTCCCAAGTTTGAGCCTCAAAAGACGGCAGAAAAAAGCACTGCCGTTCCCAGTTCCGCCAGTGTCACTCAAAAACAAATCTTGCTTTCTGCGGAAAATAGTCAATTACAGAGTAAAATTGAGCAACTGCAGCAACAAGTAAACAAACTCCAAAAACAACAAAAACAACAACGTGATGATTTCCTTTTGCTGCAGGAGCAATGGGAAATGAATTTTGTTTTGCTGGAGCGCTCTATTGAGGAATCATTGAGGTCAAGCAAAGCTTCCAAATCCACGGCTTCAATGATTTCACAGGTGCTGGGAAATCAGTCTCGTCAGCAGGACGCAACGAAGTTGAAGAAAGTTCCACAGAAAATTCTGCAGCCGATTGAAAATTACTCATTGTTGAAAAATACTGAGACTGAAATTCCGAAAACTTCTGTTTCAACTGCAACTCAGGAATTGGCGGAAATCAATAATTTGGATCTCAAATCGGAAAAAGCGAATGTTGATGAAGAACCGGGTTTTGCGGAAACCGCAACAGTCAATCTAGAAGATTTGAAAGATCCGGAAGATTTGCCGAATCCAGACACACGTGCTCTTCAAGTAACAGCCGATGTTTCAAAAACTTCTCAAGCATCTTTGGCAAGCACGAAAACTTCTGAGCTGGGTTTTTCTGATCCGGATCTCAATCCTCCGGATGATCCATTTATTTTGATTCGGCATCCGGGTGTTAAGAAAATGTATAATCAGGGTATGACCGCAGTCATCCAAAAAGACCACTCTCAGGCAATTCTTGTTTTTGAGAATTTTACGAAAAGATTTCCGGATAATCTTGATAGCGACAATGCCTTTTACTGGATTGGACGTTCCTACTTTGAGCTGAATGAACTGGAAAAAGCAGAAGAGTCGTTCCGTAAAGTTTTGACTCGTTATGAGCACCGTCCGACTTCGCAGGGTTACAAAACTCCGGACTCAATTTATATGCTGGGAAAACTACAGCTTCGGCAAAACCTGGATCAGCGAGCGGTTTATTATTTTGAGGAAGTGATCAAGCGTTTTCCAGGCTCCGCGGCAGCCAGAAACGCGGAACGTGATTTGGAAAGATGATTCAGTAAAGTATAAAAGACCGTATCATTTCAATAAGAAGGAGCGCCGCGATCACCGAAATATCAACTCCGCCAATGGGTGGGATGACTTTTCTGATGCGGGACAGCACCGGCTCCACCATGCTTTGTAGCCAGCGAACCGCGGGTGGGTAATGCTGCTCATGCATGATCCACGAAATAAGTGCATAAACGACAATCATCAAGCTGTAAAGCCGTAACATTGCTGCAACTACTAGTACGAATGTTTCCGAAATCGGCATTATAAATTTTTCTTGTTTAGGATTTGATGTTTCCTTAGTGCTATTTTGCAACTTTGTACGGGCACGGTGACTTTGTACGGGCACGGCGCGTCGTGCCCCTACTTTGCAACTTTCCCCCGCAACGGAGTGCGGGGCTACCGTTTTCCATTATTATTTTCCCTTCTTTTTTGCTTTTTTTCCTCAGTGCCTTTTTTCCTTAGTGCCTCTTTTCTACTTTATTTAGCATCCTGTCGTGATTCCAGTTTTCGGACACGATCAAAAAGTTCAGCCAAGCGGTTTATGAGCGACTGTATTTGCCGCCACTGACTAACAGGACGTCCGGGCATTCCTCCCAGAACCTCTTTGTCCTTTGTGTTTGCAGTGATCACGGCACGCGCGACTGCGGTGACGTTGCTTCCAACAATCACATTGTCCCTGATTCCAGACTGACCACCCATTATTAAATGGTCACCAGCCTTTACGCTACCACCAACCGCGGATTGTGCGGAAATCAGAGCTTGTTCGCCAAGACTTACATTATGAGCAATTTGTACTTGATTGTCGAGTTTACTGCCCCGTTTAATAGTAGTTGTGCGAAAACGCGCCCGGTCAATTGTCGTACATGCACCAACCTCAACATCGTCTTCAAGTCGTACATTTCCCACTTGCGGAATTTTCTGGTTGACGCCTTCACGTTGAAAATAACCGTGTCCGTCTGAGCCAATTACTGCACAGGATTGTAAAATCACACGGTCACCAATTTCCGAATTGTCCTGCACCACCGCGTTTGGATACAAGATGCAATCCGTGCCAATCACAACATCGGACATGACCACAACGCCGGCGTGCAGGATAGTGTTTTCGCCAATCCGCACTCCATCGTAGATCACAACTTTTGGTCCGACAATCACATTCTTGCCGAGTTTTGCTCTTTTACTGACAACCGCGCTGGGATGAATTCCGGATTTTTTGGAAAGTCCCGGAATCCTCGGCGCTTCGGGATTCAAAAGTTTTGTGGCCGCCACATGAGTTGCCAGTGGATCTGCGGAAATCAGCAGGTTGTGTTCCGGATGCTGAACTTCCGGTGAAACGACCAAAGCAACCTGGCTCGAATTAATTTCGTCCACGCTAGTACTGACCTGCCTCGACATTCCCGCAGGAGTCGGAACGCTGGTGATACCGCCTGGACCGGTTAAATATGCCAGCCCTCCCGCTTGTAGCGAATCAAGTCCGCAAACATGCGTGATTTGTAAATCTCCGTTTCCGGAAAAATTAACCTCAAGCTTTTTGGCAAGTTCCTTCAGAGAAAACGACGGTACGCTCATAAACCTCACCCAATTTCATTCAGGAGTGGGCGGACGGAGACTTGGCTTCCTTTCGGAAGAACGGGAGAATTTGCTTCCACCCGGATCAAGGCATTTGACTCAACGAGCGAACCGATACTGTGTGAACCTTGAAATTTCAAGGGGCGTACCCGGAATTTGCCATTTTTCTCATGCAGTTGTCCGCGCATGAAATGCATTCGTTTGTAGGTTTTAGTTATGGATTCTTCAAGGATGGCTTTGACCATGCTTTCTTCCAAAATTCGGCGTCCCATCATTTGCCGCAAAGCAGGTCGCACAAATTCTTCAAACAGCACGTAACTTGACGCCGGATTCCCCGGAAGCCCAAAAACTAAAGTTTTACCGCGCCGACCGAAAAAAAGCGGTTTTCCGGGTTTGAATTTTATTTTCCAAAAAATTTCCTCGACACCCATTTCTTTTAAAACGGGCTTGGCGTAATCCTTGTCACCAACAGACATTCCTCCGGAAACCAGTAACACGTCAGCTTGCAATGCAGCTTCAAATTCCTGTTTCAGAATTTCCGGAACATCCGGAACCATCGACATTTTTAGCAGTTCGCACGATTCCTGTTTGACCATTCCCGCCAGCATGTAACGGTTTGATTCCCGAGTTTGTCCGGCTTGCGGTTTTTCTTCTACGTCAACCAATTCGCTTCCGGTGGAAACAATGCTTACTTTCGGAACGCGCCGTACCGGAACTTTTGCAAATCCAAAAGTTGCCAGCACCGCCATTTGCGCCGGACCAATCACCGTTCCAGCCGGAATTACAATTCGTCCCTCCGGAATATCTTCACCCTGGAAACGGACATTTTCCGTTTTTGGAATCGACTGAAAGAAGCGCACATGGGACTCTTCGAGTTCAATATCTTCCTTCATCACAGCCGCATCAGCCCCTGGAGGAAGTGGTGCGCCCGTTGCAATCTGTACGCATTGTCCGGAACAAATGCTATCTTCTCCGGAATCTCCTGCGGAAATATAGCCCAGTTTTTTTAGGCGGACTGGATTTTCACGTGAGGCATCGGCTAAATCCGCCGCTTGTACAGCATAACCATCCACCGCGGAATTGTCGAATAACGGCATTCCGTGGGGCGCCAAAATGTCTTCTGAAAGTGCCAAACCCTGCGATTCCGTCAAGGGGCGCTGTCCTTTTTCAAGTGGCACAACGTGTTCGAAAACTAGAGCTCTCGCGTCTTCATAATTTAACATCGCATCCTGTTTGGAGATTCAACGATGTTTCGTTTCCAAGTAAAATCCAATTTCATTTCGTCCAAGTTCTGTGTCCGTCCATTCATGAAAACCTTGGCTGGACAAGTCTTCAATCAGATTAGCCCAATCCTGGTGGTTCCAATTTGAGTGTGATCTCAACCATGTATTTAATTCTTTTTTTGGAAAACGTTCTTTCTTCTTTTTTGCCATTTTATGCCTTTTACTTTTTGATTTTAAATTTATTTGTTTAGCACCTTTGAAATCCGTCAACTGTCTATCCTACGTATTTTTGTCAAAACTCAAAAGTTTCTTGTGAAATTATTTTTAGGAACCCCTGAAAGCGTGCTGGAAAACTTGTAAGAGTTTTGCTGAAATGTTACCATTCCTGCAGTCATGATTTATCTGGAAAAGATGAATTCGTATTAGTCTTTTTTAATTCCGATCTGGAGAGGTGTCCGAGTGGTTTAAGGTGACAGACTCGAAATCTGTTGTACGTCATGCGTACCGGGGGTTCGAATCCCTCCCTCTCCGCCACACACACTTCCATGTGAATCCAACCAAATCCGCTATATGATAAA
>JAESQU010000086.1 GCA_016764995.1 SAR324 cluster bacterium
AACCACTCAGAATTATTGACGAGAATTCCGTCTCCACTAAAATCTAAAAATCGCTCCAGTTGCGGAAGCATGCCTTCAATATTGGCTTGGAGTTGCTTCTCAGTCAACATTTTCCGCATTTCAGTTTTTCCGCTGGGATCACCGATCATGGCCGTTCCGCCGCCCATTAAGGCAATGATTTGGTGACCTCTGCGCTGCATGTGCGCTAGTCCCATCAACGGAATAAGATGCCCCACATGCAGCGAATCCGCGGTGGGATCGAAACCGACATAGCAGCAAATCGGGTCTTCCTTCAGACGTTTTGCCAACTCTTCGGGATGAGTGCTTTGTTGAAAAAAACCGCGTTCTTTAAGATCTTCAAGCATAATAATCAGTTATAAAATTTGTGTCGTCCGGAAAAAGCTTCTATTAGAGTTACATCATCTACATATTCCAAATCTCCCCCAGCCGGAATTCCACATGCAAGCCGAGTTATTGTGGGTATTTTTCCGGCAAATTCCTGTTGCAAATAAAGGGATGTCGCTTCGCCCTTGACCGTTGGATTTGTAGCAATTATCAATTCCTTGATAGCACTCTTTTCAATTCTGTTTCTTAATTTTCTGATATTAAGTTGTTCAGGACCAATTCCGTCCAGCGGTGAAATTGCCCCCATTAAAACGTGATAAACACCCTTGAAAACACCACTTTTTTCGATCGGGAAAATATTGTTTGGCTGTTCTACCACGCAGATTTGCTCCTGGTCACGTACGGCGTGACTGCAGATCGCGCAAGGATCAATGTCAGTAAATCCGGAACAAACTGAACAATAACGGATTTTCTCTTTGACCTCAGTCAGAGCATCAGCCAAATTTTGAGTTTCTTCCTGGGTATAGCGGAGAATACTAAAGGCGAGACGTTGTGCGGTTTTGCGTCCAACTCCCGGAAAACGTGAAAATTCAGCAACCAGTCGTTCCAGGGCAACAGGGATTTGCATGAGCTATCAGGATTCTACTTCAGGAAAATGAAGATTAGGTTGGCGTGCTTCAGTGAGGATCAAGCCCAGTGGATCAAGTGTTTTTAGTTCCATTCCAAGTGACTGTTCATCCCAGTCATCAGGATAAGGATCTACTGCTCCGTTGACTATATTTCCCAGCCGCTTGCGGTATTCCACTTCTGCTGCTTGTAAATTTTCCAGCATACCCATCCCTTTTTTTGCAAAAGGCTTGAGAAACCCTGGGATTTTAGTTTCCTTGAAAAGTTCGTCCAGTAGTTTTGAATTACGCAGAGAAATCGTATATTCCGCACGCACATCAATTTCGACCTCCTCCTCTTCTACCAAGGTTCCACATTTTTTGTGGACTCGCCCATTCGGCATTTCTAATTCGGAATATTCAAGTGACCTGCATTTAGGACAATAAAGCCAAGTGATCCACCCTGAAATTGGTGCTTTACGTGCATCGTCTTCTTTCTTTGCCCGTCGATCTGCAAGGTTGATGACTTTGGCAGGAGTTTTACTCATCTTTGAAAATGAATGGCGCCGAAATATGTAAGTATGGAACAAAAATGCTAAATTATGTTTTTAATAAATTATTCTCTGATTCTCACTCATTTTACGAATTTTGTCAAAATATATTAAAACCTAAGGACGGACTTAAATTACAAAATTTCGTCAGTTATTTTGAGTTTCCATAGGTGGAAAACTATTTAAATAAATCAATAAATTTGGAGCATTTTTCGTAACAAAGCAAATACGTAAAAACCCAAAATATGAAAAGCTCCGGTGTCGAAAACAGGGCTGTAGCTACTCCTAAACGAGTTTAAAGTACTGAATTATAATGTCTAACAATGCGGTAAGACAATTTCATCTCTAGAAACGTTGTTTCAAATCATAATTTTTTTCTTGACAGACACTCAATGATGTTGTACCTTCAACTTCTCTGTATCCTCATCAACTGATGACAACATAAGAATTCTGAGGTGAAGGATTTGGAGAACTAAATTCAAGTGAAGGACATGCTCAATTTATGCGTAAACTGAGAATGTGTCTTTTCGAACCTTTTTTTATCATTAGCAATGGAGCAAAAAATGAAAAAACTTATATTCGTTTTAATAATTATATCTGTAAGCCTAGCCCTCAGTTCCTGTGCAAAAACTTATTCCAAAATAACTGATTCAAAAACTACTAATTTAATAATTGAAAATTCAACTGCCACTGGCTCAACAATTGGCGATTCTACTCTTGAAGATTCGTCAGTAAAGGATTCAACAATAACTAAGTCAAAGATTTTGGATAAATCCAAAATAATGAACAATTCAATAATTATAAATTCGACAATCGAAAATTCGACAATTTCAAATTCCGAAATTATAAATCAAACCATAAAAAATCAGACAATTACTAATTCAAAAATACAAGGTCCAACTGAAGAAGAAAAAGCAGCAAAAGAAGAGTGATTTTAAACATTCACTTTTATTCCCTCTAATTTCTTTAGTCAAAATACTGTAAAACCACTCGATACCGTCCAACCGGATATCTACACCTCAGAACCACACGATGCGCTCGCCTTTTCAGAAGAATGAGGTTTTGAAGACATTAAATCATTATTTATCACCTCCGAGATTTTATTGCTGAGGCAAAACTTAAGTGAATTGTCCCTCGATTCACTATCCTCTA
This sequence comes from SAR324 cluster bacterium, assembly GCA_016764995.1. Lineage (GTDB taxonomy): Bacteria > SAR324 > SAR324 > SAR324 > NAC60-12 > Arctic96AD-7. The sequence goes on from JAESQU010000086.1 coordinate 2,654, forward strand.
CTTATTCCTCCATAATAAACCTCTATTTACTCTATACAAGGAAACAGTCCAAAACTAAATGGGAAATAGTTTCGGCAAGAGCATGATGCACCGTTTGAGTGACAACACAATAAGAGATTTGATATTTTGGATGAATGAATGAGTCAGGAATAGTCTCTTCGAAAACAGCGACTTTTTGAGAATGAATTCATTACGGATGGTCGGGGTGGAGAGATGAGGGACTGTCCCCACCAACGAGACTATTTCTAAAATTACTTCTAATTATATCAATATTTTATAAACTCCATTTACCCACCTCAACGAGACTGTCTATTTGAGAGTGGGACTACAATTGGGACTACTCTATTCTATTCCCCAAATAATTCCAAG
>JAESQU010000087.1 GCA_016764995.1 SAR324 cluster bacterium
GAATCGTTTTGCGATCCAAAGAATCACCCACTTGACTTTCAATCAAAAAAAGAATCTGAGAGGATTCCAGTTCAGAGGTACCTTTTATTTCAATCTCAGCAATAAGTGCAGATAAATCTGAACCCGCTGTTGTTTGTGCAAATAAAGAAAAATTAATAATATTTGAGGAAATGACACCAAAAAAAACAAGCATCACAAAAAAACGGAAAACGGTCGAAAGGGTGTTCATCAGGTTTGAAAGAAGCGGGAATCAGACAGAGTATTAGTTTTCTTGCGGAAAATTTTAATCATTCGGAAGCAAATGTAATTGTCCATTTTCCATGCGATGCTGAAACTGCATTGCTGATGCGAGGCTGGTGTTATGGGTAATCATAATAAATGTCGTTTCATTCTCACGATTTAATCGCAACAAAACATCCATTACTTGCGCACTTGTATCTTCATCAAGGTTTCCGGTAGGTTCATCCGCAAGTACAATTCGTGGACGATTGACCAAAGCCCGTGCGATTGCGACACGCTGCTGCTCACCTCCGGAAAGCTGAGACGGTTTATGTCCGGTACGATCCGCCAATCCTACTCTATCCAACAATTCTAAAGCGTTCTTACGGACAACTCCAGAATTATTTCCTTTGATCAGTTGAGGAATCATCACGTTTTCCAGTGCGGAAAAATCTTGTAACAACTGGTGAAACTGGAAAATAAAACCAACTTCTTCATTCCTGAACTGTGCGGCTTGATCCCGGGACAAACTGGTTAAATCACTGCCGTCCAAATACAACGTCCCTTCATCTATACTTTCAAGGGTTCCAAGTGTATGTAGAAACGTGCTTTTGCCTGTTCCGGATGCACCAAGAATTGCAACGCTCGAACCGGATTCTGCTTCAAAATTGATTCCGCGCAAAATATGAAGCCTACGGCCTTCTCCGTCCAGGTAGCTTTTGTGTAGATTAGAAACTTGGATTTGCATGACGTAAACAAAAGATCAAAAGCACTTAGGATAACAGAAATAACAGGCAAATCACAAGACGAAACGCACAAACAAGATTAAGTAAAAAGACTCTCAATCTCTGTCTTGAACTGTTCCTCCACCACCTCTCTTTTCAGTTTTAGAGTTGGTGTAAGCAGGCCGTTGTCGATATCCCACTCTTCTGAAAGCAAAGCAAAATTTTGCGGATGTTCGTATCCCTTGAAATCTTTTCCATAATGTTTCAGTTGTTCCTCGAACAATTCTCGGATGCGCGGCTCATTTAAAATACTTTCACTGCTGCCGGAAATTCCAAGTCCCTCTGCATATTGTTCCACAGCAGGCATTGCCGCAACAATCAAAGCCACATTGTGTGGACGATTGAAACCGTAAAGCATCACTTGATCAATATACGCACTCAGTTTCAAGGATTCTTCAAGAGGCGCCGGCGCTACATATTTGCCGTTTTCAAGTTTGTACTGTTCCTTCACACGTCCTGTAATGTAAAGAAATCCATCCGCGTCCAAATGTCCAAGATCGCCTGTACGCAGGCCTCCATCTGGGGTGATGCTTTCTTTTGTTTTATCCGGCAAGTTATGATAACCAAGCATAATATTTTCACCATAAGCCAGAACTTCACCATCTTCTTCTTTACTGCCTTCGACTGATTTGTCAATTTCGATCCGTACTCCAGGCAATGGTTTTCCGACTGAGCCAAAACGTCTTACTCCGGGATAATTCACAGAAAGAGCAGCAGTATTTTCGCTTAGACCATAACCTTCATAAATACTGATTCCAATATCATTGACAAATTCCGCAACTGCGGGACTCAAAGCACTGGCACCGCTAACGGCGACTCGCAAATTTCCACCAAAGCGATTCAATATTTTTTTGAAAATAATCTTGCGTGCCAGCGTAAGTGTTAAATTATCTAAAAATCCAAGCGTTTCACCTTCTCTTTCCCGTTTGGCCTGTTTGAGTCCTCCGTAAAAAAGAGCGCGGATGAACCCCGGCTTTTCCTTCATTTGTCCACGAAGTCGTTCATAAATTCTGTTATAAACTCTCGGAACAGCAAAGGACATGCTGGGCTTTACTATACCTAATTCTTCAATCAACGTATTCACATCATCAACCAATCCCGCTGAAGCTCCAGCACTTATTAAACCATGAACTTCAGAGACTTGACCAAATACATGTGCCCATGGTAAAAAGGACAGGGAGCGATCGTCTTTCGTCATTCCGAGCAAAGGTAAAACTACCGAACATTCAAAAATCAAATTCCTGTGACTCAAGATCACACCTTTTGGATTTCCTGTAGTTCCGGAAGTATAGATCATTCCCATCGGAGAATTTGATTCCGGCTGCAGTGCCTCAATCGGATTTTCGCGCCCTGTTTTGAGCAAATCCTCATAAGTCGTCACATCTCCAGATACACTACCTGAAAGCAAAACAACGTGCTCCAGTGTATCAATTTTATTTGGAAAATTACGAGTTTGTTCAAATACAGTTGGGTTTGCCGCCAGTAAAATTTTTGCGCCGCAGTCACGGATGATATATTCCCATTCCTTTGCCATTTGTGTTTCATACATCGGAATGTGCTGTCCACATAATCCGTAAGTGGCATAAGCAGAAACCGCCCACTCTTCAGTGTTTTTGCAGATAATGGCGACTTTGTCTCCAGCGGAAACACCTAATGAAGCTAGCCCGCCGCGCAAAGCATCTACTTTTTCCGCAAACTCTTCATAAGTCGTCCACTCGTAAATACCGTCCCGTTTAGTGCCATACAAAGGCTGATCCCCAAAACGTTGTCGGGAATTTTCCAGCATTTGAACTAAATTTTGATGGGTACCTTTTGCCGCTGATGTAGTCATTTTTATCTCCGGTAAAAATTTATTTTTTACTTTGCCTCAAAGAGTTTTCCGCAAAACTTCTTTTTGGGTGAAATGTGAAAACTGAATTATTAGCACTATCCTAACTCTAATCTACTCATGATGCAAAGCAGATTTCTCGACCGCGGACATTTTTATCAACTTTTCCGTTCAAAAAAACCGTTTGGCCATTAACAATTGTACGTACCGGCCAACCCTGAAATTCCATCCCGTTATAAGGTGACCAATTTACTCTTGTGTGCAATTGTCCATTCGTGACTGTTTTCTTTAACTCCATATCTACTAAAACCAAGTCCGCGTCCTCCCCAACTTCGATCCGACCTTTTCCTTGCATCTGATATAGTTTTGCGGGAGATTCAGACATCCAGAAAACAACCTCCTGTAAAGTACAGGCGTTTTGGTTTACTCTATTCAGCATCAAAGGCAAGGACGTTTCAACTCCGGGCACTCCGGAAGGAGCCTTTCCATAAGGCTGTTCCTTTTCCGCTAAAGTGTGAGGTGCATGGTCGGTGGCAATGCAGTCGATTATTCCATCTTTGAGTGCCTGCCAAAGTGCGTCAGCATGCCGCTTTGTTCGTATCGGCGGATTCATTTGAGCCAATGTTCCAAGTTTTTCGTAACATTCCGGAACAGTCAGCGTAAAATGCTGTGGACAAACTTCCGTTGAAATCAGATGTTCCCTCGGTAATCTGCGCAAAAAATCACATTCATCTTCTGTTGTTAAGTGCAAAATATGTAATCGACGCTGGTATTTCAATGAAAGCCGCACTGCGAGTTTTGTTGCACTGAGTGCTGCGGATTCGTCTCTAATCCGTGAATGAAGACGTACATCTGAAATATGCTTTAGTAATTCCGTATTTGCCTTAAGAATGGCTTCATCTTCCGCATGAACAGCGATTAAGCGTGAACCGTTAGCAAATATTTTTTCCAAAACATCCGGATTATCCACCAGCAAATCGCCAGTTGATGAACCCATAAATATTTTTATTCCGCAAACATTTTCAACTTTGTTCAACTCCTCCAGATTATCCGGAGTCGCACCCATAAAAAAGCCATAATTGACAACCGATTTTTCTGCCGCCCTTAGTTTTTTTTCTGCCATCCGCTCACAAGTAATAACCGGCGGTGCGTTGTTTGGCATATCCAGGAAACTGGTCACTCCTCCGGCTGCGGCTGCACAGGAACCACTGTGTAAATCTTCTTTCTGCTCAGCTCCAGGTTCGCGGAAATGAACTTGCGGATCAATGATTCCTGGAAGCAAAAATAAGCCTTCTGCATCAATCACTTCTCCGACATCAGAAATGCCGTTTCCAAGAGAGTGGATCCGCCCATCGATTACTGAAACATCAACCTGTTGGATGCTTCCAGGAAGAACTACTTTCGCGTTCCGTATAGTGAGTGATGCAGTCATGTGTAACTTCCGTAATTCGCACGCAGAAAAGCCGCCGCGTCTTTTGCAAAATAAGTGAGAATCATATCCGCTCCGGCACGCCGAATTGACAGGAGCATTTCCATCATGGCACGATCACGGTCAATCCAGCCCTTTTCTGCGGCAGCAACAACCATCGCGTATTCACCGGAAACATTATAAGCAGCAATTGGTACATCAAATGTGTCTCGTACTCGTGAAATTACATCCAAATAAGTCAATGCAGGTTTGATCATTACTACATCCGCACCTTCTTCCAAATCTAAAGAAATTTCACGTAAAGCCTCACGGGTATTGGCGGGATCCATTTGGTAGGTTTTTTTGTCACCGCTTTTTGGTGCAGACAGTAGCGCTCCTCTGAATGGCCCATAGAAACAGGATGCGTATTTTGCGGAATAAGCCAAAATTCCAACATGAGAAAAACCCTGTACGTCCAATGCGTTTCGGATTGCTCCAATCCGTCCATCCATCATGTCTGAAGGCGCAACCCAGTCCGCGCCTGCTTCTGCGTGTGAAAGAGCCATTTTACAAAGAACTTCCACAGATTCGTCATTTACGATTTCACCGTTAATGACTAAACCGTCATGACCGTGTGTTGTGTATGGATCAAGAGCAACATCAGTTTGCACACATAATTCCGGAACAGCTTCTTTAATTGCCCTGACTGCACGCTGAACCAAACCGTTAGGATCATACGACTTGCTTGCAAGTTCGTCTTTTTCAATGGAATAACCGAACAAGTTAACTCCGCCAATTCCCAGGGCATAAAGTTCTTCACATTCACGCACAAGTTCATCTGTTGAAAAGCGAAATTGTCCGGGCATTGTGTCGATGTGTTCCCTGACTGATTTTCCTTCTGTGACAAACATCGGATAAATCAACTGACGTGGTGAAAGTTCAGTTTCACGCACCAGTCCGCGAATAGGCGCGGAACGTCTTAAACGTCTTGGGCGATACACCAAATCCATGTTTAATCCTTTTCAAAGTGAAATGCTTACGAATTAGCGGTTGATGATCTGTACAAAAAAACATCAACCGTTTGCTGAAATGAAGGTGGGAAGCACTCAACTATTTTTAGTTAAAGTGTGCTGAAAGAAACTTATTTGCTTGCCGGTTTTTCAATAATAATTTTATTTTTTCCGGAACGACGGATGACAATCTTGTCTCCTTTATTCCAACCCAATTCGTCAAAAATATATTGAGGAATAATGACACGTTTGGAACTCCCTGCTTTTCCGGCTGCACGTAATGTATCTATACGGTTTCGTTTTTTTGTTTTGGCAACATTTTTAACAACTCTTGTTTTTGCAAACTGAGGCGGAATTTCGCCTAGATTAATTGCGGCGCTCAACAAACGTGCTTTTAAAGTATAAACCGGTATTTTTAAGGCTTTTGCGGTTGCACTCATGTTCTTCTCTGCCGCTAATTCTCTTACTTTTTTTAAAAATTCTGCATCTCTTTTCATTTTTTTCCTTTTTATGAAAATTTTTTTAAGCAATCAGTCAGTTTTTTCAAAACTAAACAATTTTTAATCATAACATTTGCATTATAAACCAGATTTTTTAATCACACAAGAATTTATTTAAGAGTCCAATTTTTCTGCAAATCAGTCTCTTTTTTATGCAAGAATTATTTTCTCACTTTCAGCTAATAACTCTTCCTGTATTTTCTTGAAAGAATTTATCTCATCCTGATATGGTGTATAGTAAATATTCAAGTTTCCACGGTCAGTATCTTCCCAGAAAGTTGGTCCTGAAAACTGTAAGCGTGCAAAAATTGTAGACATTGTTTTTGCAAAAAGATCCTTACCCAGCAAGTCCATATCCTGAATGGTGTCCTTTACAATTGTCCTGACAAATTCATCTTCCTGCTGACTGAGGTAGAACAAGGCCAAACCAATATGTAAAAGTCTAATTCCGTGATTTTGACTAAAGAATTGTTTGGCAAAATTTTTGTCCATATCCTGAAAATTATCAAAGACAAGAAACTTTTGCAGGAGTTCTCGCTGGAGTTCTCTGTCCCATTTTTCCTGATAGATATTCAGCATCAATTTCTGCATTTCAAAGGCAAGAACATCCAAAATAAAGGCGAGTGATTTTGCCCGTGGAATTGCGTTAAAACACTGTTGTCCGTAAAAAACAAAATAACCGATACAAGTCTTTACTCGCTCAACTTGCTGAAATTCCACTAAGTAACCAAGAAACTGCCCATAATGAAAAACAAGGTTATATAAATTACGTGGTTCATTATGATGCTGACCATGTTTCAGCGCAAACCTGAAATAGGTATTCATACGAACTGTGATCACATCTACCAGTTCCTGATCATCGCATTCAATTGCGGTTTTTCCGACTTGACTCAATTGTTCCACACACAAAGTGGAAAGATCAAACTCTCCATTATCCAGAAAAACATTGTAAACATTTCCGATCAAGCGAAAACTCTTTTGCTCATAAAAAGTATGAGATTTTTCCACTTCTGCAAGCTGGTTTTTCATCGTTCGGAAAGAAATGTCATCATGAATTCGTTCCGCAACTTTAAAAAATGAATCCGGAATCCTCGGTTTGAGCTTCACATAATTTCTGAGTAAAGCACCAATACCTTCAATTACTTGTGCTTTTGGCTCCTTAAATGGTACATAGACCAGCAAATCCATCAGTTGATTGTGTTCCTCAAATAACTGGTATTGAATTTTTGCGTGTTCATGTTGCGAAAGTTTTCCGCCAGAACCTTTCTTTGCCAATTGATTAAGTGTGGAATAACTGCCCTCTAATAAATTTTCGATTACATTGCTGGTCTTCGTAGACCTGAGAATGGAGAAAACAAAAGGAAAGCCGATTACAAGTGAAACTGCAAGTAACACATGAAAATTGAAAACCAGGCTGGGAATTATTGGAGCTCCTACTTCGGAAAGGACTTTAATGGTGAGTGCATGTACCAGACACGCCGCAGCCCACCAGACGAATAAGAGACTCGGCCAGTGATCCATGTATAAATCAATCAGTTTTGGAACATTTTGAGAGGCAAAAGTGATGACGATTGTCAAACTTCCTAAAATGATGGCAAAAAAGGAAAGCCAGACAATCGGTGCAAAACCGACATCGAGCTGAGACCAATCCGGATTTGTTCCAATATTTTGGAGAAAATTTGAGTAGGCGTTAAAAAGGTAGGTACGAAAAAGATAATCTGCCAGTCCCACTCCGAAAAAAACAATCAGGGCAGCGTACTGGGAACGTGATCGTGTCAACAATACGCCCAGAATATGCGTGAATCCCTGCATCAAATTGACTGATCCACGCATATCACTAGATTAATTTCAGGTTACACGGTTCAGGGCATCCCTAAATGCGGAAGCCTGTTTTATACCTGGCTGCCTTCTTCCGCAGATAATTCCACAGGGGAACTTTTGATTATGAGGCGGCCCTCATTACTCTCCAGGATGGCTTGAAAGGTCGGCTTGTGCTTAAGTGAAGATCGTGCTGATTCCTCAAGACTATATAGTGATTTTGCACGCTTTGTCATTGATATAACTTTTTCAAACAAATTGATTTTTTCAACTTTGTTGTGTTCCTCAATTAGCTTCAGATAATCGTCTTTCATTTTCTTTTTTTGAAAAATGGTTATAGATGTAAAGTGATTTCTTAGAGTGTCAACAATAAAGTTTCTGTTTCCTGCCGGAAGACAGAATCAGGAACTTTTTCCAGCAATTGTTCCAGCAAATTTTTTGCTCTTTCCAATTCTCCTTTGGCGATTGCAATTCTTGCCAATGCGCGCCAGCGTACATCATCCCAGGATGCGATGTCAATTGACTCCAGCATCATCTCTGCCTCAACCCACTGTTGTTGTTGTTCAAAGAGTGCCGCCAAACTTAGGCGGGCGGAATTTCTAAGAAACAGGGTTGCTTCAGGATGTGCAACTGCTTCCTTAAAAACAGTAATCGACTCATCAATTTTTGACTGTTGCGCATAAGCCTTTCCAGATTCCATCAACGCCAGCACACTCAGTGTACTACCTGATTCTGACTTTGCGAATTCCTGTAGAGCAGCAATTCCCTGACTCAATCTTTCTTTTGGGGAAAGTGCCGGACTGCTCAGTTTTGCCTGTGCGCTGTGAAAAAGGTTTGCCTGCTCAATCCTTACTTTTTTGACATACTGCCAGCCACCCCAAATTCCAAGAATCAAAACAACCACTGCAATCGCCGCACTGATATACAATCGTTTTTTACGATATGCATGATCGACGAATGAATACAATTGTTTCTCCATCCGGTTCGGCTGCAAGAGTTCCTTGCGGCTCATATTTTCTGCGTCACTCATTAACTTTTCTGTCAAAAACTATTTCTATGAGAAATGAAAAAATCTCTTCCTGCATGAAAGTGAATAATGAAGTTAAATTTACCTTTTTAACAATTCTCATAAGAGATACGTAACTGTTTAGTATAAGCTATCATGTCTCACCCTTCAAGCATAATTCTTCTAAACCCCAAAGAAGTAGTCATTTATTCCAATCCGCAGGCATTTTCCTGGATTAAACGGAAAGTAAAAAACAGAATTTTATTTGATCCAGACATTGGATTGGAAGTAATTATAGCTATTTCTTCAAGCATGACGTTGGCTCGTTCTTAATTAACCATGTTTTTTGCAAGTTCTGTCGCAAATTTGGCAGTCGCCGCAAAAATAGATTCCATTGGATTTGCAGCAATCGAAGTTGGAAAGACAGAACCGTCAAATACGGAGAGATTTTCCACTTCATGATGATGTCCTTTTGAGTTAACCACCGATTTAGCTGAGTCTTCACCCATAGGACAACCGCCCATCACATGGGCTGAGAATAAGCGGGCCTTCAAAGTTTCCATGGGTAAAACCGCAATCGCCTTTTTAACTTCTTTGATGTTGTGATAGAGTCCCGCGTCACGGTGTACCGGAGCAACCGTTTTTGCACCAGCCGCAAATTGAATTTCCGACATTGCGATAAAAGCATCTCTGATTCCTTCCCAAACATATTTGCTGACCGGATAATCCAATCCGGGAGTGCCGTCACTTTTCAGGTAAACATTTCCGCCAACGCTCTCCTGATGAAAACCGTCACGCTGAAGTGCAATCAGTACTTGTAGAAAAGGTCGTTGCCTCATGATTTCCGCATGGAATTTTCCATGTCCGTCCAAAGCAGTTGCCATCAACATCGGCTGTAGCGGAGGACATTCGAGTATGAAACCTGGCTTTTGATTATCCAGGCGAGTTTCAATAAAATGGTCTGAGTAACTTGTTTGCGGTGCACCGTATTCTCCTTTGACCAGAAAAGGCATGATTGCTCCGGAAATGTTTACCGGATGCAGAAATGTCCTTGTTCCAACTAAACCATTAGGGTTTAAAATTTTGTTTTCAGAGCGTAACAAGATTGCCGGACTGCCAATTGAGCCCGCAGCCAGCACATAATGCCTTGCTTTAATTTTTATGGTTTGTACGGCAGGAGCATTGCCACGCGGAGTCATTGCACGGCATTTCAGTTCAGTAATTTTTCCATTATTTATTTCAAATTTTTCCGCTCTTGCTTTTGAGATGAGAGTCGCGCCTTCTTCTAACGCGCCCGGAATGGTCGTGACCAAAGTGGACTGTTTCGCGTTGACCGGGCATCCGGTTCCGCAATATCCCAAATTAATACATCCCGTAACATTTCTGCTGATCTTGCCCCAACTAACTCCGAGTTTTTCGCAGCCGATTTCCAGTGTGCTATTATTTGCATTCGGTGGAACTTTCCATTGCTGAATGTTGTAGCGCTTCTCCGCCCATTCAAACCAGGGACGCATTTCATTTTCAGAAAATCCCTTAACACCCATTTCATCTGCCCAAAATTTAAGTGTAGTTGAAGGCGTACGAAAGCAGGTTGTCCAGCTGATTCCTGTACCTCCGCCGACCATTCTTCCCTGAAAAATTTTAATGCCCCGATCCTTGGTTTGTCTTCCGGCTGATTCTTGATAAAGATTGGCATAGGCCTCATCTTCTTTCATGTGAAAATCACGGGAAGTTTGTAGTGGTCCTTCTTCCACAATGATCACGTTCAGTCCGGATTGGGCCAGAATTTCTGCGGAACTTCCTCCACCCGCACCGGAACCAATAATCACGACATCTGCCTCAAGGGTTTGATCCGAAGTCAGTCGAGACGCATCAAGATGTTTCCAGCCTTGTTGAAAACCCTCTGCGATAAAATCACGGATCGTATTTTGTTTATCACTCATCTTTGATGCTCTCGTAAATGCTTTTCATTCCGGGCGAAGCACAACTTATATCCTGAATCCAGGGGAATTGCCTAAATTCTTGTACTTAACTTGATTTAAAATTTGCTTCCAGTATCAAGTCCGGGATGACAATAGCAAAATATTTTCAGTAAGCTCATCTTAGTACAAAACAGGCGGCCCTGCATATCCGCAAAAGTCCCAGGAACGTTTATTCGCATACCAGGATGCCATGGTAATTTCGACCATCCCCATGTATCCGACGCGTAGTTCATTACCTGTGAGCAAACTTTCCGGATCACTTAGTCGCCAAGTATTTAAAAAAAATTCAATTTCGCTTGGATCATCCCAGGCACCAGGAACTCCGGTGAGCAAACGTGGAGTTAACGATAGCATAAAATTTGAGTCCAGTACTGAAAACAGCTTCCGGATTTCATGTTGTGTCAGGGGGGGTAATCCGCTAACCGCAATATCCCAGCCGACAATTACTTCTTTGACTGCCAATTCTCTGTCCTCAGTTGATTCCGGCAATGCTTCTGCAAGAATGACAGGGGTGAGTTTCGATAATACTCCGCGATCTTCTGGAGTTAAAATTTCAAAGGAATGACCAAGCCCATCCGGCGCAGGAGGAATTTCCGGCGATGCGTGAAAAGTTTCAATCGCCAACAGGGTTACTCCGCTGACTGCGCCTAATTTAAATAAATTTCTGCGAGTAAGCATTTTTGTTTAAAACCTATTTACTTTGTTTGGCCTCCTGCCAGAGCGCTTCATATTCTGCAAGCTCGGTTTCTTCCGGCTTTTTAGCTGCTTCAAACAACTGTTTTTCGATAAAACGGAATCGACTTTCAAATTTATCATTTGCCCGGCGCAAAGCTAATTCCGGATCAACTCTGAGGTGACGTGCGAGGCTGACAACGCTCAGCAAAATATCGCCAAGTTCTTCTTCAACGGCCTCCTCGGAAATTTCATTTTTTTCCAGTTCACTCCGTAATTCCAGAATTTCTTCATCCATTTTTTCAAAAACCGGTTCGATTTCCGGCCAGTCAAATCCTGCTTTAGCGGCCCGTTTTCCAAGTTTTTCCGCACGCATGAGTGCCGGAAAAGCCAGAGCTATTCCATCAAGAATACTGGGTACGTTGTCTCCACGGCGATACGCCTTTTCAGCGCGTTCACGCTTTTTCTGTGTTTCCCATTCATCACTGTGAAATTCTCTGGAACGCTCTTCCTCTTCTCCAAAAACATGTGGATGTCTCCGAATCATTTTAGCGGAAATTGTTTGCGCCACATCGTTAAAATCAAAGTCGCCGGACTCCTCTGCCATACGGGAGTGAAAAACAATTTGCAACAACAAGTCACCCAATTCCTCTTTGAGCGCAGGCAAATCATTGCGCTCAATTGCGTCAGAAACTTCATATGCTTCTTCAATCGTGTAAGGCGCAACGCTGGCAAAAGTTTGTTCGCGGTCCCAGGGACAGCCTTCCGCCGGATGCCGTAAACGCGACATCACATTTTTTAAATTTTCAATTGGAGTTATTTTTTTCATGCGGAATACACTCTGTTCATGTTTCCCATGACCACGGCAACAGCTTTTCCGGATTGAACTCCCGAATCAGCGCACGAGCTAAAATCAAACCCGGATCAAGTAAAAATGTTTCACCCAGTTTTTTTTCCGGAAGTCCCAATGGAATTTCGGTGCAGCCTAAAATAATGGCTTGTACACCTTGTTTTTCCAATTCATGTACACCCTCCAACAACACATTTCGAGCTTCCTTTGTAACAGGATGAGCCTGAACTTTGATCCCATTTTCCGGATGAAACAGGGCTTCATCGTGGAGCCGTTGCTGTTTTTGTTCGTTGAGAATCCGGACTTCGTAACCGGATGCGCTGAGCAATTCCGGATAAAATCCGGCCTTCCAGGTTCCGATGGTGGACAGCACACCGACCGTTCTGACTTCAGGACATTCCTGTTTTAAAAAGTCGCTTGTCTCAGAAATCATATCCATGATTTTAAGAGAATTTCCGGATTGTTTCATTTTTTCCAGAAAAACATTCCGGATTGCAGGTGCGTGCGCGGTATTGCACGCAATGCCGGCAACACTTGCACCGAGTGATTTTAAATCATTTAAGTTACGGGAAATTGCGTGTGCCGGATTTTCTGTGGATTGACCCAAAAGAAAACGAGTGCGGTCTTCAATTTGATGTGGAGTGGAAATCATCAGGGTTGGCAGATAATCCTGATCGATTTTTGCTTTGGTTTGTTGTAAAATTTTTTGTGCTAAATCAAGTCCAGCGTATGGACCTGCACCGCCAACGATGCCGATTTTCGCATCATCGCTGCTCATGGTTTTGTATTTGATGAGAAATGCAACTCCGTACAGGGAACAGATTATAGTTACAGTATGAGCTAGACCTTGTACTAGAGCCAGCGTTTACGTCGGCGATAGTTTTTACCATCACGGAAGCTTTTACGACCACTGCCTCCCACACCTAAATAGAACTCTTTGACGTCTTCATTTTCGCGTAATTCTGAGCCTTTACCGTCCATTACAACACGTCCATTTTCAAGGACATAACCGTAATCTGCATAACGCAAAGCCATATTTGTGTTTTGTTCCGCCAGCAGGAAACTGACTCCTTCACGCTGATTGAGGTCTTTGACAATTTCAAATATTTCTTCAACTAATTGCGGCGCAAGCCCCATCGAGGGTTCATCGAGCAGGATCATTTTAGGCTTTGACATCAACGCCCGTCCGATTGCCAGCATTTGCTGTTCTCCTCCGGAAGTGTATCCGGCCTGAATTGTTCTACGATCTTTCAAGCGTGGAAAATATGAGTAGGTTTCTTCCAGATCAGTAGCGATTGCGGCGCGACCTTCCTTACGTGTATAGGCACCTGTCAACAAGTTTTCTTCAACAGTAAGGTGTTCAAAAACATGCCTGCCTTCCATAACCTGAATGCAGCCTCGTGTAACTAATTCGTTAGGAGAAAGGTCATGAACCTCAACGTTATCAAACTGAATACTGCCTTTAGTTACTGCTCCCCGTTCTGCCTGTAGCAAATTGGAAATAGCTTTTAGGGTTGTTGATTTTCCGGCTCCATTTGCACCGAGAATGGCAACTACACTACCTTCTGGAACTTCCAGTGAAACGCCCTTGAGCACGAGGATAACGTGATCATAGATCACTTCGATGTTGTTTACCAGCAGCATATCTAATACTTAAAACAGGATCACTTCAGGGCGGATCAGGCACAGCCGTAACCCGACCCTTGAAGTGAAAAAATGATTGTCGGGTTTCGGCTGTGCCTAGCCCGACCAAAGATTAATTACAATTGGAACGAGGTGTAATACCATTTTCCTTGGCGTAAGCCGCAGCCGATTCTTCAATCATCGGACGAGTTACGTCATACATTGGTTTATACCATTTGGAAGGGTTAATCCAATTGTTGCCGTCCCACTCATGAATAAGCAGGTTATTTTCACCTTCGTGGTTGGCACATGTAATTTTGAGAGGCTTCATAAATCCACCCAAGCCCAGTTCTTCCAAGCGGGCTGCAGTCAAATTCACATGCTCATAACCCCACGCC
>JAESQU010000088.1 GCA_016764995.1 SAR324 cluster bacterium
AAAGACGCAATTGATACAATTGCGGAAATTGCCTGTCAAATTAACGAAGATTCGGAAAATATCGGAGCGCGACGCCTACACACTGTCATGGAACAACTGCTTGAAGAAGTTAGTTTTACCGCTCCGGATTTGAAAGGACAGAAAATTACGGTCACACCGGAATACATTGAGGGTCGACTTGAGAACTTGTTGAAAAATCAGGATTTGAGCCGATATATTTTGTAAGCAAATAAAAAAAACAGAATTTAATTAAAACCAAAATAAGAATTTTTGCAAAAAATCACAAAAGAAACTGTTTAGCGACAAATCTTTCTTGAGTGTACTCGACTGAAAACAGAAGATACAGAAGTAATTCCAAATAGGAGAAACTTTGGACTATCCAACTTTGCTGTTGCAATTAGAAAATCAATTGCAATCTCTTCACAAAAAAGGGCTGAATTACATTAATATCGAAGCCATGCCCAAAGTTGAGCTGAAACTGCTGCTCGAAGGATTGGGTGACATCATGTCTGCTGAATCCGAAATTTCCGCAAAACAGTTTGGTCCTAACTTAACACTCTCCGCCCAAGCGCAGTCGGCGGTCACTATTCAAAATCAAAACACACTCCCCAAAGTATTTCCTCCAGCAACAGGAATTGCGGATTTCCATGAAAAATTATCTTCTGCACAACAACAGACTGTAACAGAAGCCTTTGCAAACATTGTATCACAGCAAGTAGTAACAGAAAAAAGTGGCTCGCTTTCTGCCTTAGCAAACAAGTACAATTCCTGTCAAAATTGTGGTTTGGGAAAAACCCGAACAAATCTGGTTTTTGGCAGCGGTTTATCAAACTCGACGGTGATGTTTATCGGAGAAGGTCCCGGCGCAGATGAAGACGCGCAAGGTGAGCCCTTTGTCGGACGTGCCGGAAGATTGTTGACCAAGATGATCAATTCAATTGGAATTGAACGGCAAGATGTTTACATTACCAATATTGTAAAATGCCGTCCACCTGAAAACAGAAACCCGACTCCCGCCGAAATTTCATGCTGCCTGCCCATCCTCAAGCAACAAATTGAATTAGTGAACCCAAAATTGATTGTCACACTGGGTAATGTTCCCACAAAAACTTTGATTCCGGAATTGCCTGGAATAACCAAGGCGCATGGTAAAATAATGCAATACGGAAATTGGAAAATGCTACCAACTTTTCACCCTTCATACCTCTTAAGAAATCGTTCCGCAATGCCTTTGGCATGGGACGACTTCAAAAAAATCCCGGAATTGGCTTTTCATTCATGATGGTCAAACAGCAGATTTTCAATTTTCAAAGACAGACCTCAGCAAATATCAATTATGATTGACTTACAACCTGTAAAGGGAACGCGGGATTTCTTCCCAGAAGAAATGCGTTTACGCAACTGGTTATTTGAAGTTTGGCGCGGCGCCTCTGTGCAAGCAGGATTTGAAGAATATGATACTTGTGTGCTGGAACATGAGGAGCTTTATATTCGAAAAGCAGGTGACGAAATCAGCAAGCAGCTTTACAGTTTTGAAGACAAGGGGGGAAGACGCCTGAGTTTACGTCCGGAAATGACTCCATCACTGGCACGTCTGGTTCTTCAGTACAAAAAATCATTATCATTCCCAATCAAATGGTTTTCGATGCCGCAGTGTTTTCGTTATGAACGCATGACCAAAGGTCGGCGGCGCGAACATTTTCAATGGAATGCGGACATCATCGGTCAACCTGAGATGGTGGCAGAAGCGGAAATACTTATGCTGCTCATTTCTGCTTGCGAGTCAATGGGACTTAGAGCAAATGATATTCGTATTTTTATCAATGACCGTCGTATTCTTAACGCAATCCTGAGTCAACTGAATGTCCCGCACGAACTGCATAGCGCAGTGCTGGTTATCATGGATAAGCGTGATAAGATTTCTCCGAAAGCACTCGGAAAAATGCTGGAAGAAATTGGAATGTCCACTTCGCAGGTGGAACAGTTAAATGAATTTCTATCAAAATCCGACTTGCAGGAATTGAAAGATAATTTGAAAGATACTGAGGGCATCGAGGAATTGCAACACTTGATGCAACTGATGGAAACCGCTGGATACATAAATTATCTGGAATTTGACATTTCGATCGTCAGAGGATTATCTTATTACACAGGCGCAGTTTTTGAGGTCAACAGCCCGGGAAAACAACACCGTGCTATTTGCGGTGGTGGACGCTATGATTCGCTGCTCTCTACTTATGGCGGTGAAACCGTCCCTGCAGTCGGATTCGGATTTGGTGATGTGGTTGTTTTAGATGTACTGAAAGAGTTGGAACGTTTTCCGGAATTACCACGCACACTGGATTATACAATCATTCCTTTTGATAGTGAACAAGTGGGGATTGCTTTGAAAATCGCGGCAGGATTACGTTTGCAAGGTTCGACTGTGGATTGTAATTTCAGTATGAAAAAAATGAAAAAATCGATGCAGCAGGCCAATGAATCCGGAGCAAAAAACGCGATACTTCTTTTTCCGGAGGAGTTGTCTGAAGACAAGGTGGTGATCAGGAACATGCAGCTTCGTGAACAAAAGCCCATAAAGATTTCGGATTTAATTTTTCTGCGGAGCAAGCTGCTTGATTATTTCTGAAACAATTGCAACACCTTCTTTCAGGAAAAACTGGTTGATAATGATCCTGTTATTGGGGCTGGATTATGGCTCTAAAGTGTGGGTCAGATCAAATGTTCCTCTGTATGAAATCACAGAGCTGTTGACAAATTTTGTAGACTTAACTCACGTTCAGAATCGTGGTGTAAGTTTCAGTTTTTTTGCGGATTTTTCAGATTCTTTTCGCATTCCGCTTTTAGTTGGAGTATCTTTTGTCGCGGTGGCAGCGATGCTCTATTATCAAACGCGCTACTGGCAGGAGATGGATTTTTTCACCCGTTCCGGACTTGTTTGTGTTTTACCGGGTGCGGCAGGAAACTTAATTGATCGTATTGTTTATGGTTATGTAACTGATTTTTTACACTTTCGTTGGTATGAGACAAGTTTTTTTGTCAACAACCTTGCCGATTGTTTCATCAGTCTCGGTGTTGTTTTCTTCATCATCCCGCTTTTGTTTTCAAAAAATGACAGTCATTCATCAAATACAATTTGATTCATTTTTAGTCAGCAAAAAATATTTCCTGCGAATTTTAGCAGCACTTTTCCTCCTCTTTACTCATTTTGTTTCCGAATCATTTGCCAGTGCAAACACAGTTTATATCAAGGGACTAGGTGCAGTATTGCGTGAACAACCTTCAATTCAGAGCAAAAAGCTCACAAACTTGTCTCGTGGAACCAAAGTTCTTGTCGTTGAGTCCAAAGGTATTTGGCAAAAAGTTGAATCCGGAGAAAATCTTGGTTGGCTTCTTCGTGGTCAAATTTCAAAATTTCCTGTTAAAAGAAAAAAACTTATTTTAGGACAAAAAATTCAACTCCAGTCTGCATCAGGACGCAGGATACGCTTACGAACATTTTCAGCAGTAATCGGTGTAAGGGGTTTAGTGGACAGTAAAGGAAAAAAAATCAGCCCCTATAAAACAGATTATGTGGCATTGGAATGGTTGGAAAAACAACCATCGAATGAAGAAATTTCTGTAATATTTTTATCATTCACAGAGTAGCTAAAAAATGGCACATTTTAGTAAATATCTGTGCTTATACATTTTTATATTTTCATTCGTCTTTGCTGTTTCCGGACAGGCTCAAGAATTTCGACTGCGCGCACATCATATTTTTTGGAAAAATCAGGAAGCGGGTACTCAGCGCGAAATTGATTTTGGTCGGGGGGTTTCCGCGAAAATTCTTGGTAAATATCCTCTCCTGCGAGACGAGCGCAAGGTTCACTACATTTCCCAAATTGGTACCGGAATATCCGCACAACTGGGACGTCCGGAATTAAGATACTATTTTGGAATCCTTGATACGGACGAGATCAACGCCTTTGCGGTTCCAGGAGGTTATATTTTTGTCACAATGGGAGCCTTGAAACTAATGCGTAACGAAGCGCAACTCGCCGGTGTATTGGCTCACGAACTATCACACATAGGTCAAAAACACATTGTCCGCAAACTCAAACTTCAAAGCACTGACCGTTCGTTGACTTCCGGAATTGCACAGGTTTTAGGAAGTTCAACACTTGCCGCAAAAATTGCTCTGGAACGCCTGAATGACATTGCCTTTAAAATGCTGATGGAGGAAGGTCTTTCCAAAGAAGACGAAGCGGATGCGGATCAAAAAGCGTTGGAAATGCTAATCACTTTGGGTTATGATCCGCAAAGTTATCTCAATTATCTCCAATCCTTAAAACCACATTTAGCACAGGGAGGAGCAGAAGTACTTTCTAAAACTCACCCTACAATTGAATTTAGATATCAGAGTCTGAGTGAGTTTATTAGCAGGCATCAGCTAGACAAAATTCAGGGAAAGAAAAATGAAAAACGCTTTAAAAAAATTATGGCTATACCTTAGTCTTTTGATTTTCATCGGCTTTTCCACAACTTCGCTGTACGCCGATGATGCACATTACAAAAATATACTGATTGGTGAACGCGCGGCAACTATGGGTGGAAGCTATGTGGCTATATCTGATGACAGCACAGGATGCTACTACAATCCCGCAGGCATAGCTTATGCGGTAGGTGACAGTCTTTCCGGGAGCGGTAACGTCTTGCACAAAATGAAAACGGTCTATACCGAAGCAATTGGTACCGAGGACTGGATCAGGGAAAGCGAATCACTGGTGCCTAACTATTTCGGTGTACTCAAAAAATACAAAGATTATTCATTCTGTTTTTCTTATGTAGTCCCAGAAGCCTTCATCGAACACCAGGATCTGGTCTTTAATAACCCTTTGAGTACCGTTAAAAAATATTATCAAAGCCTTCATTCAGAGGACATAACTTATCTTTTGGGCCCGTCAGCAGCCATGCAATTTGGAGACAGTCTCTCTTTAGGGCTGACCATTTATTATCACTACCGCAGTTTTATTCGTCAATATCACTATTTCCTGGAAAGCACTGACGGCAGTTATCAGCTCTATTATGGAAGCAGAAAACTGAGAGAAGACGGTGTGATGCCTAAATTAGGCATACAGTGGAGTCCATGGAGTATGCTCACATTGGGCATGGCAGTTGATCAAGCATTGCTGGTGAACTCTTCATTCCAGGGAGACGCATCGTACCATAGTACCGATAACAGTACCGGTACGGCAAGTCTTTTAACCACAATGACACGCTCAAAATCTGAAACAAAACGTAAGTTTCCTCTGCATTTGGCCTGGGGAGTTTCATATTTCCCAACGCCATCTTTACTCTACACAGTTGACCTTGATTATTACCAGGCGGCAGAAAAAGGACGTGTGGATATTATGAACTATTCCGGAGGCACCGAGTACTACATCAATCCCACAAATGCAATCCGTTTCGGCATGTTCACAAACTACACAAACCTGCCTCTACCGGATTCCTCTACAACTGCGCCGTACGAATATATTGATATACTTGGGGCAAGTTTTGGCTACACTTCTTACTCGTCTTCCTCATCACTCACTGTAGGCGCAACTTACACCACAGGTTCCGGAAAAGCCTGGTTGTACTCAGGAAGCACAGAGACAAGAAACATGACACGTGAATCGTTCTCTCTGCTGTTTTCCGCAAGTTCAAGTTTATGATGGCCGGAAAATTAGATCTTGGCTAAACAGCAGGAATCGAACGGATTTGCAGTGATGTACAAAAGCCTTCTCCTGTGAGAATGTTTGCCAGCACCACTACTTTCTCTTTTGCGGCAAAGCCTTCCTTTTCAAGTAGAATTCGCAATGCATCCTGAATAGTACCTTCCGGATTTTCCTGGAACTCCATCAGGAACGGATGGACCCCTCTGTAAAGAATCATTGAATAAAGTACACTTGTACTTTTTGTGAATGAGTAAATACCGATCTTATGTGGACGAAGATTAGAGAGATAAGCTGCTCCCCGACCATTACGGGTAATCACAACAATAGCTCGAATTTTTAAATTAGTGGCAATTTGAATCGCGGATTCCGCGAGGTGTTGTCCAGTATGCCTTTTCAGCATTTTTTTGGAATAATTAACTCCGGGAAAATCCTCCGTACGTCTCGCAATCCTGGCCAGCGCTTCTACAGAGTGAACCGGATATTTTCCAATAGAAGTTTCTCCTGAAAGCATAATTGCATCAGTCTGTTCAAAAACCGCGTTGGCGACATCTGTAACTTCTGCTCTGGTCGGCACAGGATTTTCAATCATCGATTCAAGCATTTGAGTTGCAACAATTAAGCGCTTGCCGTATTTGGCGCATAAGAAGGCAATTCGTCTTTGAATTTGCGGCACCTCTTCCATCTCAACTTCAATTCCAAGATCACCTCGCGCGACCATCACACCGTCTGCTTCCTTAACAATTTCTTTGAGGTGATCAACGCCTTCCTGATTTTCAATTTTAGCAATCAGCTTGATATGCTCAGCGCTTTCTCCAAGCAGATCTCTGACTTCGCGGATCGTTTCCGGATTTCTAACGAAGGACAATGCAATTATGTCAACATTCTGTTCTATTCCAAATAAAATATCCTGCTTGTCGGTTTCTGTGATTCCGGGTAGTTTAACGATAGTTCCAGGCAAATTCACATGTCTATGGCCCTTCACTATCCCACCGTGAATCACTTCACACTCCAGACCTTTTTCGGTTTTTTCCAGAACCTCCAAACACATCAAACCGCCATCAAGCGAAATACTATTTCCAATTTCCAGATCATCTTTCAGGTGCGGATAGTTGACAAAAAGCGTGCCTTCTTTTTCTTCGTTTGGAGGAGTATTGACGGAGACATGTTTTCCGGGAACGAGCTTCATTTCCAGGTCACCTGTCCGGATTTCTGGACCTTGTGTATCGAGCATAATTGCAATTGGAAATTGTCTGTGCTTATTCAATTCACGAATTTGCTCGATAATTTGTTTATGGGACTGATGAGTTCCGTGGGAAAAATTCAGACGTGCGACGTTCATTCCCGCGACAGCTAATTCTTCCAATATTTTCGGAGATTCACTGGCAGGACCAATGGTACAAATAATTTTTGTGCTAAGCATTATTAAAGTAGGACTTTCTATTTTTGGGCTGGATTCAGGTTTTTTTCAATCGATGTACTGACCATCTTTGTAATGTTTACAGTTTAGAAATTCCTGAAAAATATATGGTTTATAGATTGATTTTCCAAGAAGCATTCGTATGCACTCTTGTATGCCTTCAATGATGGAAGGATGTGGGTGGATCAATTCGGCTAATTCATCAATACCCTTGTTGGTGGCAATCAGCAGGGCGACAGCCTGAATCGCGCTGGAAGCATGTTCTCCAACTGCACGTAAACCGAGAACTCTCATTTGTTCATCATCCGTCACCAGTATTTTGAAAAAACCCTGAGTGTTACGCATGGCCACCGCACGAGGAATGCAGCGGTAATCATATCTGGCAACACGAAAATTCAGCTCAGCTTTTATTGCCTGCTGCTCATTCATTCCTACACCTGCTACTTCAGGATTGAGAAACATAATCGTTGAAATGTTTTCGTAGAGCATCGGTCGTTTTGGTTTACCATATATTTTCTCAACAGCATGTCGCCCTTCTAATTCCCCTACATTAACCAACGCAATGTCGGCTGTAATATCGCCTACCGCATAAATGTTTGAAATACTGGTTTGAGTATCATTATCAACTATGTGTCCCGCGTCACTCAGTTCAACACCAATTTCTCGCAATCCTGTATTTTCTATATTTGGTATCCTTCCCACCGAAACCAAAGCTTTTTCCGCATGAAAAACTTCTTTCTTTCCATCAGGATGTTCCAGAATGTATTCAACTTCGCCGTCCACAATTTCCATTTTTTCGAGCTTCGATTCTCGATGAATAAGGACTCCATTTGCTTCTAAATTGGATTCAATTACATGTGCAAGGTCCGTATCTTCGAAAGGTAAAATACGATCATCTTTGGAAATGACATGCACCTTTGTTTTGTTAAAATTGGAAAAGATGGTTGCAAACTCACAGCCGATTACTCCTGCGCCGAGAATTACGAGACTTTCAGGGAATTCTTCCAGCGAGCTGATACCGTCGCTGGTCATAATGATGTCCTCATCAATTGCAATAGAAGGAATTTTACGAGGACGACTTCCGGTTGCGATTATAATATTTTCCGCAAATACTTTTTTTTTGCCGGAATCTGTTTCCAGCTCAACTTCATTTGAACTGATTATCTGCGCGTTTCCTTTGACGTAGCGAAAGGCTTCCAGACGTAGCAGAATGACCAGCCGGAGGTGTTCTTCAAGTTGATTTGAACGCTCATATACCGCGTCATTCACTTCTTGCAGAACATTATGAAAATCCACTTCCGGTTCAGGCAAACCGTAGTGGCGCATCTTTTTACTGAATGAAGAAAATTCTTTGGAGATTTCCCAAAATGTTTTTGAGGACAGTGCACCGTCATAGATTCCGGCACCACCGATTCTATCACGTTCAACAAGCAAAACACTTTTATTAAAATCAACCGCACGCATGGCGGCGGCATAGCCGGATGGTCCACCTCCAATTACACACAGATCATATTTTTCCATTCAGAAGATTCTCTCTTAGCGCCTCAAATTCTTTGACTGCGTTCTTTAATTTCGTGATTCAGAATACGATCGTTTTCCGAATAATCCACTGCTAACTCAATCACATGGACTCCAGGTGTATCGTGACATTTTTTCAAAAGAGGAACAAAATCAGCTGTTTTTTCAACCCGATATCCGTACGCTCCATGGCATTCCGCAAATTTAACAAAATCCGGATTACCGTATTCCAGACCGAAATCATCAAATCCCAAATTTGCCTGCTTCCAACGTATCATTCCATAAGAGTTGTCTCGTAATATCAGGCAAATCAAATTCATTTTGAGACGCACAGCGGTTTCCAATTCCTGGGCATTCATCATGAAACCACCGTCTCCGCAAATCGCCATCACTTTGCGTTCCGGAAACACCATGTGTGCTCCCATTGCTGAAGGAAAACCAGCGCCCATCGTGGCCAATGCATTGTCGAGTAATACTGTATTTGATTCGTATGCTTTGTAGTTGCGCGCAAACCAGATTTTGTAAACTCCGTTGTCAAGTGCGATAATTCCGTTTGAGGGCATCGCTTCCCGGACGTCTGCGACAAAGCGTTGCGGCAGCATCGGAAAACGAGGATCATCGGCTCCTTCCAGGAGGTGAGCATCTACAGCTTTTTTGACCTTTAAAGAATAAGAAAAATCCCATGAACCCTGCGGCAGGATTCTCTCTTTGATTTGCCAGATGCTGTTCGCGATATCACCAATAACTTCCAGTTGTGGAAAATAAACCGGATCCACTTCTGCAGAAGAAAAATTAATGTGAATGACCTCAAACGATCCCTGTTCCATTAAAAAAGGAGGTTTTTCAATATCGTCATGGCCAACGTTGATAATCAAATCTGCTTTCGAAATTGCACGGTGTAAAAAGTCATTTGCAGACAGTGCCGCATTGCCCAAAAACAAAGGATCACGCTCGTCCAAAACTCCCTTTCCCATTTGCGTACTGATGAACGGAATTTGGGTTTTATCCACAAAAGACCGCAGCATACGTGCCGGCATTTTTCGATTGGAACCAGCGCCAATCAGCAGCAACGGATTTTTTGCTTTTTCAATCATTTCAACAGCTTGTTTAACCGCCTTCCCTTCTGCCACAGGCCGGCGGGCACGACTGCGCGGCAATGGCTGAGAGTCTCCTGCATCCTCTCCGGCAACATCTTCAGGCAGTTCTACATGTACGGCTCCCGGACGTTCTTCCTGCGAAATTCTGAAAGCCTCCCTGACCCTTGATGGGATGTTGCTTCCGCTCACAATTGAATGTGTGTATTTTGTTAAAGGCCGCATCATTTCAACCACATCCAGAATCTGAAACTTCCCCTGTTTACTGTGTTTTACCGGCTTTTGTCCGGTAATCATCAACATCGGCATTGCAGCAAGCTGAGAATATGCTGCGGCAGTCACAAGATTTGTAGCTCCTGGACCAAGAGTGGACAGGCAAACTCCTGTCTTGCCAGTGAGTCGTCCGTAAGTGGCAGCCATGAAACCCGCAGCTTGTTCATGGCGAGTCAAGATTAGCTTGATCGACGAGTCTTTGAGTGAATTCAGAAAATCCAGATTCTCTTCTCCTGGAATACCGAAAATATATTCGACACCCTCTTCTTCAAGCACTTTTACAAATAAATCAGATGCTTTCATAATATTATTCTTTGTCAGTTTTCAATTACAGAGCTGCGTTTTAGAGTTTCCTCAGGAGTTACATTCCTTTAATTTGTTGCAGTAAAACTATCAGTTCGTGCCGCATCACAGGCACGCGCATAGCTTTTTGGTTTGGAGTCCTGGAGTAGGGAACCTGTCTCGATGTATTCGTAGATTTCAGAAAAGTTCCTGATTTCATAGGCCTCGATTCTACGCATCAAGTGCCATGGTCTTAATTCTGCCGCGTTTTCCAGTCCCATTGCACCCATGATTTGACAGGCACTAGCCACAGTATTGCGATGATAATTGTTGACGCGTTGACTTTTATCTTCCGGAACAAGTGCACCATACAAACTGGGATTTTGTGTGGTCACACCAACCGGACAAAGATTTGTGTTACACTTACGGGCTTGAATACAGCCGAGTGCCATCATCATGGCTCTCGCGGAGTTACAA
This sequence comes from SAR324 cluster bacterium, assembly GCA_016764995.1. GTDB lineage: Bacteria > SAR324 > SAR324 > SAR324 > NAC60-12 > Arctic96AD-7. The sequence goes on from JAESQU010000088.1 coordinate 10,761, forward strand.
ATATCAGCACCTAAAGCAAGCCGCTTCACCAGTCCAAATCCCGATGTCATTTTTCCACCACTGATGATCTTAATCTTTTTTCGTAAATCATATCCAACCAAAACGTTATGCACGAAAATCAAGCCTTCAACAAGTGGAGTTCCAATATGATTAGAAAATTCCATCGGTGCTGCACCGGTCCCGCCTTCACCACCATCTACAGTGATAAAGTCCGGAGAAATTCCTGTTTCGTGCATAGCTTTACAAATGGCGATAAATTCCCTGCGTTTTTCCACACATAACTTAAAACCGACTGGTTTGCCACCAGATAATTCACGGAGCTGTGAGATGAAATCAATTAGTTCAAGAGGATTTGAAAAGGCAGTGTGTCCCGGAGGAGAATCCACATCCTGCCCCATCGGGACATCGCGAATTTTTGCAATTTCCTCAGTCAGTTTTGCGGCAGGAAGAATTCCTCCATGTCCTGGTTTCGCGCCTTGAGACAACTTAATTTCAATCATTTTAACTTGTTCTCTCTGCGCATTTTCGGTGAAAGTATCCGGACAAAAATTTCCCACTTTGTCACGACAGCCAAAATATCCTGTTCCCACTTGCCAGACCAAATCACCACCCTTGAGATGATATGGGCTGATTCCTCCCTCACCGGTGTTATGTGCAAAACCGCCGATCTTAGCACCTTGATTGAGTGCAATCACCGCATTTTTACTCAGCGCACCAAAACTCATTGCGGAGATATTGAGGAGGCTTGCCGAATATGGCTGCTTGCAGTCTGGGCCGCCAATCATGACACGCACGTCTGCATGTTCCATTTTTTTTGGACTGAGTGAGTGGTTGACCCATTCGTAGCCCGTTTCATAAACATTTTCAACTGTACCAAAAGGAACTGTATCACGAGCGTTTTTTGCCCGAGAATAAACAACTGTTCTTTCTTCACGACTAAAAGGACGTCCACTCGTATCTGATTCCACAAAATACTGGTACATTTCCGGACGAATTTCCTCCAGCAAAAAACGTATGTGACCCAACACCGGATAATTTCGCAGGATAGAGTGTGATTTTTGCGTGATATCTCGCAGGCCAAGCAAAATTATGGGTCCAAAAATAACCAAAGACCAGAGAACTTCCGGAAGATAAAAGAAGGAAACCACATTAATGGCAAGAATGACAACTGTGATTTGTATAAATAAAGTGCGCATGGGACAGCCTCAAAAGATGAATAGATCAAAACTTAGCTACGCAGCAGCAGTTTTGCTCAAAGTATTACCGATTTTTTACAGGAAGCTGGCAAAAAATGCAAGTGTTACTCCACGGATCATTATGCAGACTAACCACCAACACGGGACATGACAAGAGCCGAGCCCGTGAAAGCCGCATCTTGTTTGTAGGAAATCGATTTCTTTACAAGAGTTTGGAGAGTTTCTTCTGGATCAGGATGATCCAACAAATGGCGGATAGAAAGTGGAGTCGGATTACTCAAGCAACCAATGAGTTGACCGTTTGAAGTCAAACGTAAGCGGGAACAGGTGGAGCAAAAAGGCGCGCTGTTATTTGGAATAATTCCGAAATACCCGCCTGGAACCCAGTAACGAAGTGAAGTTGAATCCGATTCCGCGGAAACAGGCTGAACTGAGTAACGTGCAGAAATTTTCTCCAGTATTTCATGCATTGTCACCAGTTTAAAATCATCTTTATGATAGAGAGGTCCCATTGCCATCAACTCAAGATAACGCACTTCGACTCCTCTCGTCACACCGTATTCAAGCATTTTAACTATTTCATCATCGTTTTCACCTTTGACTACCACCATGTTGACTTTGACTTTCAAGTCATATTTCAGACAGGCTTCAACACCTTCCAGTGTTTTACGAAGTTTACCAACTCGCCCCATTCGTTTAAAATTTTCCGGATCCAGAGAATCCAGACTAAGATTGACGTTTTTGAGTCCCGCCTCAACAAGGGCTTTTGCTTTTCTGGCGAGCAACTGACCATTTGTTGTCAAGCCGATACTGCTGATTCCCATCTCACGAATTCCAGAAACTACCGGAATCAAGTTTGGGTAGAGTAACGGTTCACCTCCGGTTAAACGTACTTTTACAATTCCGGCATGTTCTTTTAGCATCCGGACTAAACTCAACATCTCATCCGCACTCAACTCATCAGGCGCACGCTTATGATCACTCAAACTCGTGACACAATAAGTGCAGGCCATGTTGCAGACCTCTGTGAGAGAAATACGAAGCTTATTGATGTTGCGACCGTGAAGGTCAATCATAGGGGTTTCTCCTTTCCAAAACCGGGAGGCAGACCAGTTTCCCAATCAACCCTATCGTTCGCCAAACCATGGTTGCTACCTTAGGTTTTGGCGAATCGGAGATTAAAATATTAACTTATTTTCAAAACGATATTTGAGTCTATTTCAATTTATCCGCTAAGTCAAACAATATTTTCAAATTAATTTGAAATAAAACAGCTATTTGCTTTTATCAATCACCTCTTTTAGAATACACTTGATTCATCTCGGAAAAGCAAGTTCGGAGGAAAACTTAGATTTTCTAAAATTCACGAAATCCGCAAAATCATTTCAGTTTCAACCAAAGCACATCCAGTTAAAATCAAATGGCAAAAAAAAAGTGGGGACAAAACTTTCTGATCAGCCAAAAAGTGGTTGAATCGATTGTTCAGGCAGCGGATGTAAAAAATGGAGATTCAATCCTGGAAATTGGTCCTGGACTCGGAATACTGACTCGCGCATTGCTGGATCGAAATTCGCAAGTTACCGCAATCGAAATTGATCCGGAATTGTGTGTAAAATTAAGGAAACGCTTTTCAAAAGAAGAAAGATTTACACTTCTTGAGAAGGACGTCATGGAACTTGCTCCGGAAGATTTGGCCAATTTAATTCCGGCCCCGGCAAAAGTGGTAGCAAATTTACCCTACAATATCGCAACTCCGCTGATTCTGAGGATGCTTCCAGTCCGGAAGGCATGGCAATCTTTGACCCTCATGATTCAATACGAAGTTGCGGAAAGAATTTGCGCAACTCCTGAATCCGGAAAAGCGTATGGACCATTGTCATTAGTTGGAGAATTGGGATTTGAAAAAAAGATAATTAAAAAAATTCATCCGGAATCTTTTAAACCTGTTCCGAAAGTGGATTCCGCGGTAATACGTCTTTTGCCCCGTGAATCCGGACTTCCGCCTGAGGATGAAAAACGGTTCCTCAAGTGGAGTCACCTGCTGTTTCAACAGAGAAGAAAAACACTGATGAATGGAATCCGGCAGCATTTTCCGGAATGGTATCAAAATTGCGGAGATTCTCTGCGCGATGAGTTTGGGCTGCGCCGCCCAGAAACCCTTGATTTTACTGAATGGATGACGCTGTTTAGTGATTACTTGCAAAATGAGCAAAATGAAATTTGTTAAGGAATTAAAGTCACAAAAAATAAGTTGGTCCGAATTCGGTTTTGAGGCGTTTCATCGCTTGGCGAAGATTTGTCTTTTTTCCGTGCTTTTCACCTTCTCTTTCGCAGGAAATTCTCTGGCTGTTGAAACGATTCCCGCACTCGACTTTTCTGGTCGCGGCCCCTTATTTCTTTCAAAAAAACAAATCCAGGAGGATCTCGTGCAAGCAGAGGGTTTGTTACGCGATAACTATGTCCGTTACCCAATCCTTGAAAAATCGGGAGTAAAATGGAAATTGGCCTTTCAAAGAATTGCAGAACACTTGATATCAAACAAAAATCCGACTCTCACACATCATTTTCAAAAGCAACTGATTAAGGCTTTAGAGTTTACTGAAGATCCAAATTTGCGGACAGATCTTTTCTTAATAAAAAGACATTATGTTCAGCGCGTAGAACCGAAGGTAGCATTTTTTTCCGGAATCCGCCTGGCGCAGCAAGAGGAGCGTTTCCGGGTTCTACCAAACTTGGAGATTGCCAACAAGATTGTCAATCACTGGTACATCGATTGTTCAACAACGCAAGAGGTCTTCTTTCCAATTCTGCCGGAAAGACAGTCCGAAATGCTTTTCATGTTAGGACAACAGGCGAATCATCAACTTGATCCGCTTGATTGTGAATTTGAAAATGATTCTGGTGAAAAACAAAATATCCTGTTGCCACTGTTGATTCCAGAGGCAGAATTGAATCGTCCGGAAATGCCTGTGTATAAATTCGAAGGAGGCCGCACACCCTACATTCGCTGGTATAGAGATGGAAAAACTGAGGAGAGAGCAGTAAAGCAGTTTCAGAAACTCGCCAGAAAATTACGTAAAACACCAACACTTATAATTGACGTTCGCGGCAACAGAAACGGAAGTTTTGCTTTTATAGAAAAGTGGCTCAATGAATTTACCCGCAGCCATTGGAAAAATGTAATCGTACAGGAACGGCAGACGCTGCCAATCTTAAAAGGACTGCTGAACCGTGTACAATGGAACCTGCATCATTCCTCAACACGTTTGCTGATTGGACAAACTCAACTTGAACAAAAAAGTCTGCAGTTACTGGCACTCATTGATCATTTCATCGAAAAAGAAATCGATGAAAAATGGGTAGAAACAAAATTCATTTTCAACGGAAATAAAAACGCGCCGAAGTGGAATACACGTCTTATCGTTTTGACAAACCAACATTGTGGAAACGGTTGTCAATTTCTGGCTGCCCTGACGAAACAGATACCACAGGGAATTCTTATCGGTACAAACACCGGCCCATTTCCCAAAAATACTTCCGGACCAATTTTTCAACTGAAACATTCCAGAATCATGCTTTCATTCAGTCATCGGCTGCATCTGAATCATCAAGCAAAACCTGTTTCACCTTCAGGTTATCTTCCGGATTACTGGTTCTTTCCGCCAATGAAAATCAGTGATATACAGCGCTTTATCAGTAAATCTAACTAGCCAACCTAATCCGTGTTGATTTACATCAGCTTGATATCCTCAGCGTTTTCTGTCATTATCGAGCGGTGTTTTGTTGGCAAAGCAATTCCCTGAATGCATCAAACTCATAAAACAGAAATTTTAACAACGACTGAATCTTCTTATGACAAATTTGATCCGGATTCCGATTTTTATTTTATTGCTTTTCCTCAATACATCTTTCCACGGAACTCTTGTAAGTTTGTGCGCACCCATCAAATTCATGATTCCAATTCGAGCATGGCGTCAGCTTTGGGGCAAAATTTCATACTGGATCGCTGGTGGTTTTATCATCACAAACAATTTCCTGTTGAATGTTTTTTTCCACATTGAGTGGGACATTGAGGGCTTGGACAATCTGAGTCCGGATGGAACATATTTAGTCATCAGCAATCACCTTTCTCTGCTGGACATTCCAGTCGCGCAAGGCATGTTTTTCTGGCAAATTCCATTTTTACGATTCTTCATAAAACAGGAATTAGTGTTTGTACCGTTCCTGGGACAAGCGCTCTGGGCACTGGAATATCCAACTATGAAACGTTATTCAAAAGAGACTTTAATTAAACACCCTGAATTACGTGGAAAAGATTTGGAAACAGCCCAGCGCTCCTGCGAAAAATTACTTGGTCGTCCGGTAACAATTTTGAACTATCCTGAAGGAACTCGCTTCACGCACGAAAAAAAAGCCAAAACCAAATCATCTTTCAACCATTTGCTTAAACCGCGTGCAGGTGGAATACACACCGTTTTGAGCAGTTTGGGTGATCAAATGACTGCCATTCTCAATGTCACCCTGATTTATCCCGGTCATTCTTCTCCGAATTTGACTGATTTGTTGCAGGGAAGAGTTAAGCGAATTGTTGTGCGCATTGAAGCACTGAAGCTTGGAGAAGGAGTCGTTCCCTCAGTGGAAGCAATCCGTGGCAAAGGTGGATCATTGGCTGTCAGAAAGTGCTTGTTTGAACTTTGGAAAGACAAAGATATGCTGATCAGCAAATTTAAGAGTGACTCACAAATTGATCAAAAAACAACTCAGCCCACCAATGAGCCATCTTCCACAGACTCCGTTGGAGTCAGCAATACTACCCCTTTATCTTCAGAATAAGCTCCAAGTATGAGCACTTCTGATTTAACTCCGGCAATGCGTTTGACAGGAAAGTTTTGCACCGCGGAAATTTGCAGTCCTATTAAATCCTCAACTTGATAGTTCCTGGTAATTTGCGCAGAACTTGTTTTAATGCCGAATTGACCAAAATCTATTTTCAGCATGTAGGACGGTTTCCGTGCCTTGGGATTGAGTGTGGCCTCCAGAATAGTTCCGGTTAAAATATGTACTTGTAAAAAATCCTCAAAATTAATTTCTTCCATTGTTAACCAAAAGTGGTGGAAAGTTTTAGGCGCATCCTGAATTAATTAGCAGAGTTAATTTCCCTCAACAATGCCTGCAAAGGATGAAGTGGACGAAATCCCTCAAAGCGCTTGATTTGGCTGCGACATGAAAAACCTGTTGTCAAAATGTTTTGACGCAAAAATGGATCTTCCGGAATTTTATTCTTCCAACTTAAATTGTAGATTCCACGGGACTCTTCGTAATGTTTTGTTTCATGTCCATAAGTACCAGCCATGCCGCAGCAACCTACCGGAATCAGGCGTAGAGACAAACCAAATTGCGCAAACACTTCCTTCCATTGTTGCTGTGATAGTTGTGCATCAGTTTTTTCAGTACAGTGTCCCAACAATTGATAATCCTGTAATATGCCATTTCCGGAAAATGCCTGTTTTTTTAATTTAGCTGATTTCTTAACCAGAAATTCCTGCGGGAGCAGCACCTCAAATGGCAACTGATTTTCTCCCAGAATTTTCAAATATTCATCTCGGTAAGTCAGCACGACGCTCGGATCAAGTCCAACCAGCGGAATTCTGCAACGTGCGACATGTGCCAGCCATTTTGTGTTTTTTTCTGCGACTTTCCGGAATTGACGCAAAAATCCTTTTACATGCAGTGGTTTCCCGTTTGGATGAAATGGCGCGACATAAACCGTAAAACCCAATTTACATAATAACTGATAAAATTCCAGCACAACCTGTGATTCATAAAACGAAGTGAAGGCATCTTGAAGTAAAATCACACTGCCATCCATTTCTTCTGGAGCAAGCGCAATCAATTTCTCCAAATCAAATTCAGGCGCGGTAGATTTCAGCAAACGCTGCCGGACTGATTCTGGGCTGTATTGAGGCAAATCTCTTAAACCAACATAATTTTTCAGTAACTTGCGGCTCAGTGACCAGTTAAAAACCGCATTCACCGGATACGGTATATTTGAAAATAATCGACCGGCTGTTTCTGTTGTGCCAACCAAATAATCTTTAAGGGGACGTAAATATCTGGAATGATAAAGATTTAGAAATTTTGCACGGAAATCCGGAACATTGACGTGTACCGGACACTGTGTCACACATGCTTTGCAAACTAAACATCCGGCCATTGACTCATAAACTTCATGTGAAAAATCGTACTCGCCCTGATTTTTACGTAAGGAGTTTTTTATTTTTTGAGCCAAAACTTGGAAATAATTAATACTGTCAGAATTTTTTTGTGATACTCCGTTAAAATCCGCAACAGTTTTTTTCCTTTCAGAATTTTCGGCTGCTTTAGTCAAAGAAAGCATCCGGAGCCATTCCCGCATCAGTCCTGCTCTACCTTGTGGAGAATGAATCCGATCACGGGTTATTCTGGAAGAAGGACACATCACATTTTTTGATGAGTAATCGAAACAAGCGCCGTTACCGTTACAGTTAATAGCAGACTCATATTCCTTGAGCAATTCCGGAGCAATTTGACGATCTTTGTGTCCACGCAGTGGTCCTTCCAAGGACACCACTTTGTCGGTTTTCAATGAAAGCGGTGTGACTATTTTTCCCGGATTTAGCCGATTATTCGGATCAAACGCTTCTTTGATTCGGCGCAATTCCTGATGCAATTCTACACCAAAAAAATCTTCCGTGTACTCACTACGAAATCCGCGTCCGTGTTCACTCCACATCACACCGCCGTATTTTTTTACGAGAGTCACAACTTTATCTGAAAGCTCCCGAATCCACCTTTCTTCGTCCGGATTTTTCAAATCCAAGGCGGGACGCACATGCAAACAGCCCACATCTACATGCCCAAACAAGGCGTATTCAAGACCATACGACTCAAGCAGTTTCCGGAACTCCCGAATGTAATCGGCTAAGTTTTCCGGAGGAACCGCCGTGTCTTCTACAAAAGGTAATGGTTTACGAGCGCCTTTAGTATTTCCCAAAAGACCCACGCCTTTTTTTCGTAAACTCCACAAATCCTTGATTTCCTTTGGATCAGCAGTTCTGTAATAACCGGTTGCTTTTCCGGAATTGGTTTTCTTGGCATCGATGATTTTGCATAATGTAGTAACCTGTTTTTCCAGATTATTTTTGTTGTTTCCGCAAAATTCAATCAGACTGATCGTACGTGTCGGACGGATTTTATTTCCGGACTTCACCTTTTCATCCGTAATAAAATTTTTGATTTTTAAATATATTTCATCTTCTTTTGCCAGACTCAGAATTTTTTCGTCAATCGTCTCAATCGCCACAGGATCACACTTCACCAAAATTTCCGCATCCTTAAGAGCGTCATCAAAAACTTCATATTTGACAACCAGCAAAATCTTATGTTTTGGCAAGGCCGTCAAACGAAGTTTTGCCTCGCTGACAACGGCTAAGGTTCCTTCAGAGCCGGAAAGCAAATAATTTAAATTGAATTTGTTTTCTGAATTATCGTAAACTTTTGCCAAATTGTAACCTGTCATGAAACGGCTCATTTTTGGAAAAACATCTTCAATCAAAACTGCTTTTTCCGATACAACTTGATCCACTACTTTAATTATCTCACCTGCAATTCCGGATTTTCGTTTGTATTCACTAAGTTGTTCAGCATCAAGCGGCACTGATTCCAGTACTTCTCCATTAGAGAGTACACATGACAACGCTAAAACATGATCGCTGGTACGTCCATAGACGCGGGAGCCTTTTCCACAAGCATCGGTATTGACCATACCGCCCAAAGTTGCTCTGTTGCTCGGCGACAAATCTGGTGCAAAAAATACTTTGTTTGGAGCAAGATGTTCATTGAGCTGATCCAGCACCACTCCGGGTTCCACACGAACCCAGCCTTCCTTGATATTTGTCTCAAGAATACGATTCATGTAACGTGAACAATCGAGAACAATACCAGTGGTAAGTGACTGTCCATTGGTTCCGGTGCCACCTCCGCGTGGTGTAATTTTGATGCTTTTACGAAATCTCTGCTCAGCTGAAATATTTAGAATGAGCTGTATATCATTAGAATTTTTTGGAAAAACAACTGCTTGCGGCAAAATCTGATAAATACTGTTGTCAGTCGCGGTGACTAGACGGCTTGCATAATCTTGCTGAATGTCTCCGGAAAAATCGCTGTTTCGCAACTTTGCCAGAAAACTCTGTACAATTTGAGGTGTACTTTCGGAATGATTTATGCGGGGGATCATATTAAAATATAAAATTTGAAGTAGGCAGGAACAGAGAGTAAATCAATCCTTATATTCCGGAGAACGGTTTTGCAGCATAGCCATTACCGACTCTTCCAGATCTGCGGACAGTAGCATCGCTGAATTCCAGGTGGCCACATAATTCAGTCCATCGGCAACCGAATTATCACGCGCATGCAGCAACATTTCCTTTACACCGCGTATGGCTAAAGTGGTTTGGCGGCAATTTGCTTTGCAATCTTCCTGACTGCTGAAATCATAGTTTTTTTGTCATCATAACAGCGGTTAACCAAACCTAATTCACGGGCTTCTTCTCCGGAAAATTTACGTCCCGTAAAGGCTAACTCGCGGACAATGCCTTGAGGAATCAGTTTGGGAAGACGTTGCAAAGTGCCTACATCCGCGGCGAGTCCAAGATCAATTTCTTTAATTTGGAAAACCGCCTTACGGGTGGAGTAGCGCATATCGCAAGCACTGATCAAATCAACTCCGCCGCCGATACAACCTCCATGAATTGCGGCAAGTACCGGTTTTCGACATTGTTCTATTTGGGTGAAAGCTGCCTGCAGTTTTAAAATCTTCCGGCGTAAATGTTCACGTTTCCGTCCCTCACAGTCGAAATTTTCAACTTCCTGACCAACGGACTGCAAAAATTTCAGGTCTATTCCAGCAGTAAAATGACTGCCTGCACCACTCAAAACACAAACCCGAACAGCTTCGTTTTCGTCTAATTCACGGAAACAATCTCCGAGAGCAAACCATAATTCTTCATCAATTGCATTTGCTTTTTCCGGACGGTTCAGTTCAATTTCCGCAACAGAAGATTTTATGCTGATTTTCAGTGAATCCGTCATTTTAAATCATTGAATATGATGTTAGTGGTTGAAGTGGGCTTGCATCCATTTCCAGATTTACAAGACATTCTCCGGCCTGTTTCAGTTCCTGTTTTGCTTCAGTTTGAATCATTTCGTCAATTTTATATTTTTCAAATAGAAAACTGAGTTCTTTTATCATTGGTTCAACATCAAAACCATTTTCCAATTTTTCCGACATTTCCCTGCGCTCACTTTCCGGCATACATTCGTGGATTAAAAAACAAAGTGGAGACCACAATTCCTCGTCGTTCAATTTTTGCGAAAAACGCTTTTCGTCATTAAGGAATTCCAAATCTGTTTTCAGTTTAACCGCCATTCCCAGATGCTCGCCAAAGTCAAATAAGGTAGAAACAGTAGTTTGAGAAGCATCACCCCAGTAAGCCGCGCTTTGGGCTCCCGCGCCAAACAAGCCTGCAAATTTGTCCCGCGTTACTCTGCGCCAATGTTTTGGAGTTGCGGTAAATATTGGTGCAGAAATTTCAAGTACCTGCCCGCGAGAAATATTCTGTGTTGCCAGAGAAACACATTCGAGAACATCCAAATTTCCGACGCGAGTCAATATTTGAAAAGAGATGGAAAGAAGATAATCTCCCAACAAAACACTGGCTTCTGAGCCCCATAGTTTTTGAACATGCCGCTGGTGACGTCTAGCATTTTCAGGTTCTTTGATGTGTCGATGCAAGGCTGACGCAGTATGCAAAAATTCTAAGGTGCTACCAATATCAACGATAGCTTGGTCAGGTTTTTTGAAGAGACTGGCACTTTGCAGCAAAAGCAGTGATCGAGTTGAATTGTTATGCGGCGTTATCATGTGGTGTGCAATATCTGCCATAAAAGGAAGAGACACACCTAAATTTTTTTCCACAGCATTTTGCACACGTTGCAAATTATTTTCACTGTCCAAAATAAATTTTTCGCAAGTTGCTGGTTCCACTACTAACCGCTTCATGTTTTCTGTCTGAACGTTTTTAACTAATTTAAAGACTAACTATTTTTGATTACTCTGAAAGATTTAATCTTAAAAGCTCCGCAATCAATGACATCAATGCCAAAACAAATCCAACGATGGGCCAAATTGCGGTCCAGCGGGAACGCAGTGCTTGACGTTGCCGAAGCAGTAAAAGCATTGCAAAAACTGACCATGCACTGATGGATGCCACAAATCGTAAGTTTGCTAAAAATGATTGATCCTCCTTATTTATTAATATTCCGAGCATTATACCAATACTCAACGCCAAAAAACCCCAAAGGGCGCCTTGCCAACTGAGGCGGTCCAATGTGCCCAATGCAGGAAAGTGACTCAAAGTTGAGCTAAGCTGTTTTGCTTTTAGATGGCGCTCCTGAAACAGAAAAATAATACTGGCTACACAGGCGACTCCCAACAAAACGTAACCTGCTAAAAGAATGATTATATGTGATCCAAGTAAGACCTGATATAACCAGGTTTGAGTTGAAACTATTACACCCGCCGAGACTTGCTTCTGGGAAATAATGAGGGATAAGCCCAGTAAAAGTATTGCAAACAGACGGACGATTGAAGAATTGACCAAACTTGGTAGACGTTCTGGAAATGCCTGTACTCCAACCATGCTCGCCCAAGCGGTAACGCTCAGAATATCACTCACAAAAGTTAGGGGCCAGACTGATTTTGCCCACAATAGTCCAAGTAAAGTTACAGTATGAATTAACCAGGCCACGCGCATTCCTGTGACATCCGACCATGTTTGAAATCTGCTGCCGGAAGACTCATCATCAGGTACCGCAAATAGCCCCGAAATCCAACTGATGATGTAAAGCAACAAGGCCGCCCATGTTCCTACAATCAGCATATTGTTTTATTCAGAATTGCTGTTTAATTTCACTTGAATGAGAGCTAAGCGAAAGCGAAGAAATTTGCGTTAAAACCTGCGCTAACTGTTTTTGTTAGTAAATTTGAACAATAAAATCAGTGCAAAAGAATATCTCATTATTGATCAAGTTCCAGACTTATACCGCTAGAGTTTAGCTCTGTTACCATCACCAGTCAATCAGAATATGAAGATCAAGGGCAGGAGAGATTTCCGAAATATTGTTTTCCGGAAAGAACCGCTAATTTTTTACTAATTGGCAGCGCAATTAGGACGTCCAGTTTAGAATCATTATCTACATCGTAAATGACTAATTCCGCAGGTGAAGCTTCATTTTTTGCCAAGCCCGCCGCAAAGGAAACCGGAGTCGCGTAACCCGTGGAGGAAGTGTTGTCGCTTAGTGTTAATGAAAAGTCTCCTGTCAGGAGGGAAAACCCGGATGTACTGACAAGAAACTGGTGCCCTACCACAAAATCCATTTTACTGTCATTGTCAAAATCCGCCGCTGCCATTGTTCCAGGACCTTTTCCGGAACTTATTATTATTGGAGAATCAAAATCTCCGGTTCCTTTTCCATAAATCAGCGAAATAGTATTATCTCCGGAATTACTCACAGCCAAGTCTAGTTTTGAGTCACAGTTCCAGTCTCCGGAAATCATGTCAATTGGCAAGCTTCCGACAGTGTAAGTAGTGCTTTGAGCACTGAAAGTCCCGCTTCCATTGTTGAGCCATATTTGAACCAAAGTACTGTCTCTAGACAAAACCGCAAGATCAGTATCGTTGTCACCATCCCAGTCTCCATCAGCAAGTTGTATTGGTTTCTCGCTGACTGGCAAAGTTTGTGTAACGGCAAATACTCCGTTGCTGTTTTGAAGTATGGAGACGCTACTGTTATCACGATTTACAACTGCTAAATCGGTTTGATTGTCACTGTTCCAGTCACCAGAAACAAGATTGAGCGGCACATCACCGACAGTTACGCTGCCATTATCAGTAAAAGTGGCGCTTCCGTCGTTACGTAATAATTTAATTTTGTCCTGATCCGTATGTGTTACCATCAAATCAGTATTATTGTCTCCGGTAAAATCTGCTGAAATCACGTCCTGCCGCCATTCTGCGGTAGTGGGAGTAATGGTGCTGGAAGAAAAGGGGAAACGACTTGTAGACGACGAGTTAAATTGAAAGAGAGTCAGTGTACCATCTTCAGAAGTGGTTATTCCATTTTGCTTCCTGGGACTAGTCACTATAATATCTGTTTTATTGTCTCCATTGAAATCGCCCAGGGTGAGGCCAATTGGATTTTCTCCCGCGTCATATTCCAGTGGTACTTCAAAGACAGTTCCGGAAACACTTGAGGGGCCTGCACTAGTGTCTGAATGAGATTCTGTAGAACTGCACGCAGTGAAAAATATTGTTCCAGAACTTCCCAGAAGAAACAGAAAAATCCACCAAAATTTAAAAGCTGAAAATGGCCTACTGCTCATTGATCAAGCCTTTAAAAAAGAGACCAAACTTGTCGTCATGATAGTCCTGGATCAAACCAAAATATTTATTCCATGGAGGAATCGGCGAGCGTTCCCTGCTTTGATAATAAAGCACTGTGTTGACCATCTTCCAACGCTGTTCAAAAAATTCTTTTAACGGTGAGGTTTCTTGCAGACCTTCAAAAACAATAACCGGTGACCGCGCGCCATGCGCATATTCTTCAAAATGCAGAATTATATTTTCTCCTGCGCCTGCCAACAACTGCTCTTCAAGGTATGCTGTAGCTTGAAAATCAATTTTGATCCAGTCTGCAAGATCCAGCAATTGATGATGGACATTCACATCCATTTTGTTCGTATCATCAAGTGCTAAGCGAATTCCCAAATCTTCCGCAAGCGTGCGTATGGTTGTCAGGTAATCTTCGGTAACTTCTTCATTAATTTCAAAATAAAACAACTCATGATATTCCGGAAATAACTCCAGCAGAGTTTTTAAAGTACGGGGATAATTCAAATAATTAGTATCAACATTTTGTGAAAATGTCAGCGATGGCATTATTTCATGATCACGTTCCATTTGCTGACTCAGTAGGCGAACAGTGAGAAAAGTCGCAATCAGTGAAGCAAAACGCACAAGCACAGAAGGAATAGATAATTCTTGCGAACGCTCTACTATTTCACCAAAACTGTTTCCATCTCTGTCGATTGCCAATAACTCAAAACCACGCGTAGATTTCTGCAACGGACGTGGAGCAAGTGCGTCAATGGATTCCGCTTTGACTGAAATCCATTTCAGATAATTCCTGGCACGATCAGTCAGTTCCTCCCATTCACGCTCAGTTACAACTTCCAAAACATTCTCAATAACATCTGGAAAACATGGAGTCGGCAAACACCCCGGTGCAGCAACGACGGTCTGTCCAATCAAGTTGGACTCAATCGTCAAACTGGCCAGATATTGCTGTAATTCTTCGATGTTTTGCATTAGATTATTTTGTCAGTTGAATTTGAGTCTGGAGAATAAACATATATTTTCTGTATAACGACAGCATTTTAGAGGTTTTTTCAAAGCCAAATAAAATAGTCTAACTTCCTGTGCCCAGAGCTAAATTGGCAAATTTTGTATACTGCCCAATAAACGCGAGGCGTTTCATACCAATTTCGCCATTTCGATGTTTTGCAATACTAATTTCAGCAATTCCCTTGTCCTCAGTATCTGGATTGTAAACCTCATCACGATAAATGAATAAAATCAAGTCTGCATCCTGTTCCAGGGCACCTGATTCGCGCAAATCTGCCATCATGGGACGTTTTTCTGTACGCCTCTCTAAGCCTCGGTTCAGCTGAGATAAAACAACCATAGGCAAGGAAAATTCTTTGGCAATGCCTTTTAGTGATCGTGAAATTTCGGATATTTCTTGTTCCCTTGAAGGATTACGCAAGTTACTTTGCATCAGCTGGACATAATCAACAACAACAAGTCCCAGGTCAGGAAATTCTTTTTTTGCCTGACGAATCACCTGTCTGATATAATTTGGATTTATTCCGGAACGGTCATCAACTAATAACGGTGCTTCCATCATACGGGTTGTGCCCTCCATCAGTTTATCCCAGTCCTCTTGTTCAAGATCGCCAACCATCAATTTTCTGTTAGTAACTTTTGCTTCACTGCAAATCAAGCGCATAGCAATGTGTTCTTTGGGCATTTCCAAACTAAAAAACAACGAAGGAATTTGAGCATGTCCGGCAGCGTAAAGTGCTATATTAATAGCAAGTGCTGTTTTTCCCATTGAAGGTCGAGCCGCAAGAATAATTAAATCCCCCTTTTGTAAACCTAGTGTCAAGTCATCCAGTTCCGTAAAGCCAGTTGGAACTCCCGTTACATTTTCAGGTGATTCAGAAATTTTCTCCAACTTTTCAAAGTTGGTAGCAAGAATTTCTTTAAGAAGGGTATAACTTTTAAGGCGAGTACGCTCATCGATAGACTGAAGTCTCTCTGTGGCATCCGCGATGAAATCCGAAATATTTTCTGCAGAACCCTCTTGGCCACGTTTTGCGACTTCATGAGCCGTCAGGATAATGTCCCGTAATTGTCCTTTTTCTCGTACAATCCTTGCGTAAAACTCCGCATTTTCTGCAACGGGTGTTTTCTGAGACAGCTCATTTAAATAATCAACTCCACCTGTTTGTTCGAGTTGCTGTTTTGATTCCAAACGACTTAGGAGGGTCAACTCATCAATTGGAACCGGCGGTTCCTGCGCAGCCATTTCCTGCATGGCAGCAAAAATGTGTTGATGGGCAGGAGAAAAAAAATCGTCTGAGTTGAGGATATCGAGGATTTGTAGAAGAACTGAGTTTTGAATGATAATTGCGCCCAGTACGGCCTGTTCGGCCAACTTGTCATGAGGCAGTAATTCACCAAGATCCGCAGTTTGCGTACGTGTTTTTGAAGCGCGTCCGGCAGCAATGTATTTTTCTATTTTTTTTTCGGAAGACAGCATTGACACTCCGGGTGTGGAGAAGGAAATCAAGGATTTGGAGACAGGAAGCAGGGCAGAGTAATCATCCAAAGACAGAAATAAGGCAAAAGGCTGGAATGTTTTCCGGAGCCTTCAGCCTTACAGACTGTATTTTTAACCCTACTCGATTTCTTCGAGATTTTTGTTTTCTTCCAGTTCCTCGAGTTTTTCGAGTTCTTCAGCATCTATTTCTACTGCATCAGCATTTTCTGTTTTTGTTTTTACATCAGCTGATTTTTCAACAGTATCTCCTACCACTTTTAACTGCAATGTTACAGAAACCTCCGTATGAACACGTACGGTAAATTCATGTGTGCCAACACTCCGAATAGGAGTATTCAAGATGATAGCGCGACGTTCCAGATCAAAATTATTTTCTTTCAGCAATTGAAGCAAATCACGATTTGTGACCGAACCAAACAATCTTCCTTCCTCACCTGCTTTACGGACGACTTCAAGATTAAGAGCATTGAGTTTTTCTGCCTGTTCATTGGCAAGCGCTATTTTTCCTGCACGCAGCTTTTCAAGATATTGCAGACGGTGTCGCAATTCTTTCGAGGCTTTTCCTGTGGCCAAAAGCGCCATTCCCTGTGGAAGCAGGTAATTTCGTCCATAGCCGGATTTCACCTCAATCGCGTCACCTAAAGCCCCTAAATTAGGGACGTCTTCAGTTAGTATCAACTTCACTTTTTTCCTTATGTTGTAAGTATCTGTTTTGTGTCGGGTTTAAATTAAAGAACAGTAGTTCTAGCCAGTTTAGTATTTGGGCGTCCAGAAAATCTTCGATCGACAATAACTTGTTGCGGCACATAACCCTTCATTGGAGAGAGCAGAGCCAGATTACGAGCACGTCTAATAGCCGTTTTCAACTTCCTTTGATTAGAAGCACAGACACCGGAAATACGGCTTGGAATAATCTTTCCGCCTTGAGTCACATAGTTTTTGAGCAACTCTACATCCTTATAATCAATACGATCAATGCCCGCTTCTTTGAATGGGCAGATTTTACGCTTGTTACGCAGTAATATACTTGTGGGTATACGTTTACGACGTAAATGAGATCTTTTTCGTTTTTTTAACATAATTAATTTTTCCTAAGAGTTTAGTGTACTTCCGCATTTTTTAAGAAAGTTTCCGGACATCAAGCATCTACCGCTACAGTCTTAACTTCCTCAGCATCATCCGCAAGTTCTTCTTTTTTAACTTCAGCTTCAGTTTCAGCTATTTTTTCTACTACAGCCTCAGTGTTTTCTGACTCAGTTTCAGCAACAGTCTCAGTCTTGGCCTTTTCTGCAGTTTCTTTTTCAGTTTTTGCAGAAACTTCCTGAACTTCCTCTTTTGCCACAGTTTCCTCTTTAGGAGGTATTAAGTTATGTAAAAATGCTGCTTCCGCATCAAGGTCATCGGTTTTAACAATTTGATTACGTAAAATATCATCTGAATAGCCAAATTGCCGCTGTAACTCGTCAACAGTTTTTCCGCTACCTGTAAAGTACCAGGCGTGATATACACCAAAATCATTACCTTCAATTTCGTAGGCCAATCGACGGCGCCCCCATACATATTCATGAATGAGCTTTCCGGCTGAATCGGTAAGACTCTTTTTAATTTTCTTCAACACAGCCGCAAGGTCCTCATCATTAAGGCCCGGTGCTGTGATGAACACTAATTCATATCCTGTCATTTATCTTCCTTTCGGATTATTGAAATGTCAATAAGTCCACCTAAGTGAACAAGGAGACTGCAAAGGTACATTCCTTTGCATCATAGCATCTTGTACAAATACAAATGCTAAACATTAAAACGGAAGTGCATAATGTCACCATCCTGCACTACGTAATCCCTGCCTTCAAGGCGCCATCGTCCGGCTTCCTTGACAGATGATTCTGAACCAAAACGGTCAATATCATCATAATGAAAGACTTCGGCACGGATGAAGCCTTCCTCAAAATCAGTATGTATTTTTCCTGCGGCTTCCGGAGCAGTGGAACCTTTGCGGATTTCCCAGGCACGCACTTCCTGTTTTCCCGCAGTAAAATAAGTAATCTGTTCCAGCATCCTGTATCCGGAATACGTAAGCCGATCCAGTCCGGAACTATCTATACCAAGTTCCTCCATGAACAAATTGGATTCGTCATCTTCCATTTCCGCAAGTTCAGCTTCAATCTGCGCGCAAATAGGAATGACTTCCACACCTTCTTCAGCAGCTAATTCATTCAACTGTTGCTGATACGTCTCCGGATTCTTGAGTCCTGCTTCAGAAATATTTGCAATATAGAGATATGGTTTCATTGTCAGTAAATTTAATTCACTGACCAGCGCCTTATCATCTTTGCTCAATTCCATCCTGAGTGCTAACTTGCCTTCTCCCAGGAAATCTCGGAGTCGTTCAAATACAGCCATTTGTGATGCTAAAGCACGGTCACTTTTCAATTGTCGTGAAAGCCGTTCTATCTTACGTTCCGTCTGCTCCAAATCAGACAAAATCAATTCTGTCTGAATAACCTCAACATCTCCAACTGGATCAATTTTGCCGTCAACATGCACTACGTTTGGGTCATCAAAACAGCGCACCACATGCGCGACTGCATGTACCTGCCGAATATGGCTCAAAAACTTATTTCCCAAGCCTTCGCCCTGACTGGCGCCTTTGACAAGTCCCGCGATATCAACTACCTGCAAAGTAGCCGGCACAATTTTGTCGGGACTAACCAATTCAGTCAAACGGCTCATCCGCGGATCACGCAACTGAACTATGCCAATATTCGGATCAATAGTACAAAACGGATAGTTTGCGGCATCTGCCTGTACTTTGGTCAAAGCACTGAAAAGAGTGGACTTTCCAATATTTGGTAAACCGACAATTCCTACTTCTAACGCCATTCTCTTCCGGAAACTTTACTGGTTTAGATTAGTTTTATTCTAAGTTTTCAGACCAATTCCGGTGCAGAAAATGAAGTATTTTCAAATTTAGAAGTTTCCAAAAAACTTATGATCTCAGTCAGTACAAGATCAATCACGCTAAAAGCAAGTTTTTCTTCTGTTTTCGACCATCGTCCCAAAACATGTCCAACCACATCCCGTTTTCCTGCAGGCCTTCCGATACCTATCCTGATTCTACGGAAGTGTCTGTCTGCTAATGAATCTATGATCGAACGCAAACCGTTGTGTCCACCATGTCCGCCGCCGTCCCGTAAACGTGCCTTCCCCGGAGGTAAATCGAGATCATCTGAAATTATGACAATGTTCTCAGTGGGAATTTTATAAAATTTTGCACATTCCGCAACCGCCCAACCACTTCTGTTCATGAAAGTCTGGGGCTTGATAAATATACAGACCTCGCCCTGTATTGACGTACGGCCCAACTGACTCTGAAACTTCTGCTGAAATCCGGAAATTCCCAGCCGTGACATGAGT
The DNA here is from genome assembly GCA_016764995.1 of SAR324 cluster bacterium. Lineage (GTDB taxonomy): Bacteria > SAR324 > SAR324 > SAR324 > NAC60-12 > Arctic96AD-7. The sequence goes on from JAESQU010000088.1 coordinate 30,374, forward strand.
AAATCCACTGCCTGAAACCCAATATTGTGAGGCGTTCCTTCGTACTCCTTGCCCGGATTGCCCAAGCCGGCTACCAGTTTCATCCCCGCCCTTTCCTGCTTCAGAACTTGTTCAGGTTTACTCTTCGTTTGCTGACTCTTCTTCTGCAGAATCTGCTGCTGTTTCCACTCCTTCTCCTTCTCCAACTTCTACTTCAATAATTTCTTCTTCCTCTTCTTTTACACGTCCAACAATTGAAATGACCGCATAATTTTCCTCAGAACTATGTGAAACTTTTTCAGGCAACTTGACGTCTAGTATTCTGATAGAATCACCTATTTCCAATTCAGAGCTATCTACTTCAATGCAAGCGGGAATATCAGCGGGCAGGCAGGAAACAGGAATATCCCAGACAACCATTTGCAGAACTCCTCCATTTTGAACTCCAGGCGATTCGCCTACAACTTCTAATGGAACCCTGACAATTTGTTCCTTTGTCGCAGGCAGTTCCCAAAAATCGAGGTGAGTGATTACGTGTTTGTAAGGGTGCTTCTGCACTTCCCTGAGTATGACCTGTGCCGTCCAGCTTTCTCCACTGTAAGAGTCGGTGACGGTAATAGGCACAAGTTCGTGCATGCCGGACATTTTCTCGAGCAGATGACGGGTTGTTTCTTCTGCCATCTCAAGCAAAATGTTACCCCGTGGACCATAAAGTACTGCTGGGATATTTCCGGATTGACGTAATTTCTGATTGGCCGATTTTCCTTTGTTGCTACGAATATTCGCTGCTAATTGATTTTGTAACATGTCGTTTTTTCCATCTAGTGGATGGTTTGTTGAAAAAAGTTAATCTGTAAGTCTATCCTGATTTTGCATTTCAGGCAATGAAATTCTTTTGTAAATGCAGATTAAAATTTACTTCCACATAAATCACTGAGACAAATAATTTCGATAAAAGAATAGAGTAGTCTTTCTTCTTAAGGACAAATGACGTTAACATCATCACAGCGTGAAATTTTTATCTCAATTACTGTTTCAGTTTCAGCCGCTGTCTCTTCTGCGTCTTCAACAGTCTCTTCAGCATCATCGATCGCGTCTTCCACGTCTTCTGTCACAACAGGCTCATCCTCAGTCACAACAGGCTCATCCTCAGTCACAACAGGTTCATCCTCAGTAACTACCGGTTCATCCTCAGTAACTACCGGTTCATCTTCTTTGACCACGTCTTCCACATCAGCCACATCTTCCACCACTTCTTCAAGTTCATCCATGACATCAGAATTTATGATGTCATCAAGATTTACTTCAGGTTCTTCAATTTCAACATCATCAATTTCCGGATCATTCAATTCCGCTCCTTCGACCTCTGCACCCTTGATTTCAACTTCTTCACCTCCATCTGTCAAAGCAGCATTACTTCCGTCCCCTTCTTCATCAATTTCTTTAGTTTCAGCAGAATCTTCTTCAGAATCAGCTAATTCTGCTTCACCGGAATCTTTTTCATTCAAATCTTCTTTGATGCCGCCGCCTTTTCCTTCTCCTTCATCTTTTGGATTAGCCTCATCTTTTGTGTCATTTTTTTCTTCATCAACTTTCAACTTTTTTTCATTTTCTTTGTTTTCCTCATTGTCATCGGCTTTTTGATCATCTTTCTTAGCATTATCCTTTTTGTTATCGTCTTTCTGATCATCCTCCTTTTTGTCACTGCTTTTCTTTTCGCTGTCTTTCTTGTCATCCTTTTTAGTATCTTCTTTCTTCTTTTCCTCTTTCTTTTTTTCTGCCTTTTCCTTTTCTTCTTTTTTCTTTTCTGCTTTCTTTTTTTCCGCCTGTTTTTTCTTCTTTTTGGCTTTTTCAATAGAAATCGGTTTTGGAAATGAAACCTGTTTAAATGTTTCCGGACTGTCAGAAGATACGATATTTGCCCTGGTTTCAGGAGGCACTGTGACAGGTTTAGTTGGAGCAGATCCAACGACCACAGTTGATGCCTGATTTTGAGGAATGACTACTTCAATGTCAGGAGCAGAAACCGGAGCCATTGTAACTTCGCCGGAAAGTGTCAGCAAACTGGTTTGCTCATTTCCGGTACCCATCACAAACTCGGTTCCCTTAACACCAATTAACGCGGTTACTGTTCTTACCTTGAAGTACGGTTTTTCACTTTTTCTTTTTAATTTATTCTTTGGAATCTTGAACTGACCTTTACCTGTTAAAAGAGCAATTTTGCTCTGAACTTCATTGACATCATCTACTTCAAAAAACGAGCGTGAAGACAGCTGAATTACTTCTTTACTGAAAATCAGTGTGATTACTGCTTTGGAATTTGCACCAGTCTGTACTCGGTCACCGTTCAATAAAGGAAGCTTAAATCCCAACTTATTGATAATTTGCACATCGTCGCCGCGGATGATTTTTACCAAGCCTTTGCGTAGTTCAAGATCCGCAACTTGTGCTGAAACTGTTCCACCAAATGCCAGGAGCAATCCGGCCAAAAAAATAATAATAAATAACGATATAATTTTCATTACTTGCTTTGAGCATAATTGTTAAAAGAGTTTTAAAATATCATTGTCAGTTGAAGACTGTTGCTGTTTTTTTTATAATCCTTATTTATCAAGTTTGATTCTTGACCTTCCATTTTACGTGTATATGCCAAAATCATCCAACTGGCCAACGGATAGGTTATACCAAATTTATACGTACTTTTCCTAGATTTTGTTTTGATTCCAGTGATGCTGTTTGCTGTCTGGTCATTTGTTTCTGCAAATTTAGTTTGCAGCGACAGCAAAACAGGTTTAAGTGGAAAACTTAACTTTACGCTGCCGGATACTTTCGATTTATCCTTGCTGTCATCGAGCAGGTTCGTCGTTGCACTGCTTAAACTAAAATTTGTCTTAAATTTCCCAAATTTGTTTTTTGCGCCAAAACTTAATGAATTTGCGGTGCCTTTACTGCTCGGTGTGCCCGGAACTGATTTAAGTTTATGAGCAAATTTCACTGACCACTTTGTTCCTATATCTGCACCAAAGCCGAATCCTAAATTTATAAAAGAATCCGCACCAGCCTTTTTATATTTACTAAACCACGAATCCCGGTAGCTGCTCGTTTTAGCTGTATCTTTGGTACTCAGCCGATTAGCGCCTACACCAAAAGTAATATCTCCCAGAAATGTTTTGCGCGTTTACCATTCCAGCGTAAGTTGCTGGAGCATGAATTCACGTGATTCAAATTCACTCTTTTGCTGTTGATCTCCTGTAATCAAACCTTTGACGGAAAATGTTGAAAAGTAGGTAATTTTTTGATTGAAAACCGGAACCAAAACAAAATTGCTTTTTGAGGAACTGACTTTAGCACTACCGTTTGAAACGCTATTCGTATTGTCATCGTCGGCATAACCCAAAATCGTAATAAACATAAAAGGCTTTACCTTGCCTGCGTCCCTCTTTATTTCTTTTGTTTCAAAAAAAACAATAAACTCCTGCTCGTTTTCTCCTTCTTCTGTTGTTGCTATGATTTCAAAAATATTTTCCCCAGGCTCCAGTTGATAATCCACACCAAACTTCGCCTGGTAGCTTTTTGGTGCAAGTGGCTGATTTCGTCCGTTAATACTAACCGACTTAAGCGGACTGAAGGCGCTTACCTGCACCAATAATTCTCCATCAGCTTCTTTGACTAAATCCGGAGAAAGACTGAAAATGAGTATGTCTTCCTCTACTGCTGAAACCAGAGTACTCTGGACAGTATTGTTTGTGACTGAAACTCCATTGAGATCAGTCCCTATTTCAAAAACACCATCAACCAATCCCATGTCCGGTAGATCCGCCAAAACATCCGCTACCTCAAAAGCTTCGTCAAACGACTCCTGAATTAGTACCGGCATCGTTGAAGAAGGAAACAAAGGGTCCGGACTGATGATCTGTTCCACAAGAAAACGGGCACGTTTAACTAACTCATCGCTTTCGCAGGATGCACAAAAATCATCCATCACGTGACGTTCATTACGATCGACATGAGTCATAATCAACTGTATTTCCCCTGCGCTTTTCCTTAGTTCAAGAGAATAAAAATGATCTGTCCGTAACATATTCTGCATCGCCCGAACACAATCATCCGTTTTACATCCTCCGGAATCAAAATTGCCTTTCAGTGCCCTGCCTGCAGTTTTGTATAAATTTCCGAAAATAAGTTCATACTTTCCAGCAAGTACATTTTTCAGGTTTTGGAAAATACCGCTCTTAGTTTTACTGGAAAACTGACCCTCCAAGACAAGTGGAGCAAGAATTGCGGTAGGTTTAGCAAACGCAGAAAAAGGTGTGAGAATTACTAAACCTGAAATAAATAAAAAAAAACGCTATAAATCTTCAATTGTTTAGGGATATTCTGTCTCTTGTGCCTTAGGTTTCCTCTCCGCACAGATGGTAAATCCACCGCTAGAGGATGCCTCGCATCGTAAGCAATGACAGGGCTTTATGTCCTTTGCGGCTGCATCACCTTTATTCAGCACGAAAGAAATAATTTGTGCCATCAAAAGTATATGTACCGGATGGAGGTGTAAAGGAAACTTCTATAATATCACCACCACTATTTTCTCCAAAATATATAAGTATCGGATAAAGTTTGCCTGCTTCTAGACTTATAAATCCATATTTCATAACGACACCATGTAGTCCACTATTATTTACTATTGCTGAACTTGAACTCCGTTCACTGACAAGTTTCTCTATGGATGTTAATTTTGAACCCAGCCATAACCAACTGCTGTCATCACTCTTAGTGTAAAATATATGAATACCGGTTTCGGCAGCTTTGAAATAACCCTTCCACTGTACTGAATAAGTGTCGTCATAGTTACTACCTGCTGTAGCAGTTGTAATGTTGTCAAAATATGGACCTGCAAATGATGAATGAGTTTCTTCTGTCGCGTTATCAAAAAAAGACAAATCATCATTAAAATATCCGTTATATCTTAAACCTAGTAATCCTGAAGAGTAATCAAAACTTTTGAGCGATATTTCTTTCGAAGTGTCTCCACTACTGATGGTAAACGAACTGGACTCCCCAAATTGTTCTGCCTGCACGGCTGTACTTTGAAGTTCACTTACTGTAAATATTTCATCAAAATAAGCATATGAATAGAGCTTGATTGCAGTATCAAGAGGTACAGTCAAACTAACTGTGTCCGTACTCAGGTCAGTCAGAGCAAACTGATAGAAATTTTCCAGGGACAGATATTTTTGCTTAAAGGTGGTATTGTCAGGTACAAGTGCAATTAATTCGGTATCCGCACCCGCCGTAAAACTTGTGCTGACTCCGGCCATTCTCGAAGATGACTGACTGTGGTTTAACTTAATACTGACAATTGCAGTGGCAGGTCCGGCTTTATCTATTTTTTTGCAGGCAGAAAATAGTAGAACAAGCAGAAAAATACACAGGAAGCCGACGATATTACGAATAAAAAGCATTTGGATTTATTTCATCAAGTTTTGTTTGAAACTACAATTCGGTGCAAGTCAAAGAAAGCAACATGTTTCAGTGTGAAAAATCTAAAGCCTCTCATACTCAATCTCCCTTTATTCTTGAGTTTTGGGAGTTAAGTCTCTATCTTTACTACAAGTCAAACTTTGATTTTATCAGTATTAACAAGTAAGAACAATTCAAAACAAAGCTTGAGTTAAAGTTGAGAATGAGCATATTTCAAAAAATTTTCTCGTACCTCGGAATCGGTCTTTTTATCTTTCTGCTGGCTCGGATTGGGATTTTTGCTGTTCACTATGAAAACTTCAGCTCACTGACATTTGTGGAAGTCCTGCAGGGTTTTTTCTATGGACTTCGTTTTGATCTGGCATCTTTACTGGTTTTTTCAGGAATTCCGCTACTTTTGATGGCTCTCCCGTTTCGCTGGTGCACTTCACAATGGTGGCATGTAGCACTTTCCATACTGGTCTTTTTCGTCTTGGTTTTAGAAGGCACCCTGCTAATTGGGGACGTTATTTATTTCGGTTACGTGAAACGCCATCTAACAAACGAATTATTGTTTTTAGGAAAAGACATAAAATATTTAGTCAGCGAAGCCGCGGCAAATCCGGGTTATTTAACAATCTGGTTTGGAATGTTTTTTTTTGGACTGTTTTACTGGCTCAGGCTCAGCAAAGTCAAAGTAAGAACGGGACATTTCCACTGGCCTAAGTTTATCCTCTTTTTTGTTTTTGTGGTTATTACAGGACGTGGTGGGATCGGCATGAAACCACTGGCCATTGTGCATGCATATTCTTCCGGCAGCAGCAGTTTAGGCAACCTTATTTTGAATGGAGTTTTTTCTGCTTCCCATTCCAGTTTATCTGTTCCGGTGGAACGTCAGCCAATTTCCGAATCACAAATCGTAACCACCTTAAATTTTGCACAAGATTTCTGGCAGAAACCATTCCCACTTACGCAAAAAAATGAGCCAAAGCCTGGGGAATCAAACAACCTTGTTGTGCTTTTTGTGGAGAGTTTAACTCCACGTTATGTTGATAGTTTTGGAGGAAATGATTACAAAATCACACCGAATTTGGACAGATTAAGTGCGGAAGGTTGGAAGTTCAACCGTTTTTATTCGCACGGTCAACGCAGCATTGAAGGCGCACAATCTGTCCTGACTGGCATGCCTTCTGTTATGGGACTGCCTACAATAGCAAATCTCTCCGCAAATTATACAAAAAATTGCGGCACTGGCGGAGGAGAACGGTGTTTCGACAATTTTTGTCAACAGCACTCTGCGAGAATCATTTCTGGCACAGGCAATAGCCGCTTCTACCGGTTTTAGTGAATATTATGGTAAAGAAGATATGCCGCTACTACTGGACTATTTTTCGGAAGAAAAGGATCGGAATCTGGGATGGGACTATGAAACATTAATCTTCAGTTTGGAGAAAATCAAAAATCGCAAAACACCCTTTCTGGCTTTCATCAGTCTCAGCACAGATCACACTCCTTTTCCAAAATTGAATGAACCTTTCAATCGTTTTCCGCATCATGCAACTGAAGAGGGTGGCTATCTGAACTCACTCCATTATACAGACTGGGCTATCGGCGAATTTTTCAGTAAAGCGAAAGAAGAGCCCTGGTTCCAAAAAACAATCTTTGTCATCACCGCAGATCATGTTCTTGCTCATTACCAAAAAGACGGTTTCCTGGAAAGGTTCCGGATTCCTTTGATATTTTATGCTCCGGCTTTATTAAAACCTAAGGTAATTGAGACCGTTTCTTCCCATTTAGATTTAATGCCGACCTTCATAGATTTCATGGGACTGGATGCTGAATACACGGCTTTAGGCACAAGTTTACTGCGAAAACAAGAATCGTTCGCACTTGTGCGAGAGGGTTCATTAGTTGGGATTATAACTGACAGAGCCTATCTCAAACACTCTTTGATGCGCAGAATGGAGTCTGGAAAAATAGCCGATCAAGTGCCTGATTCATATTATGACAAATTAGAAGCCCGCTTACTGGCCTGGGACAGAGTTGCCTACGATTTAACCCGAAAAAACAGATGGGCGCCTTAAAGTTGAATTAGTGAGAAAAATCCAGATGCTGAGTCTTGGCTGAAATCATGTAGTGGATTTTAGCAATTTTTGACGTTGCAGAAAATACAACAGGATAAGACCAGAGAAGCGTATAATAAACTAAAATGAAATTTATAGTGAAAAATTTTTGGATTGTGCTTTCTCTATTGGTGCTCTGGATGATGGGAGCATGTGCAACAACCAAAACAGCCTCTTTTTACGTTAAAGCCAGAAATCCTGAAGAACTTAAGGTTCATGCTTTCGAGCGTTGCGGAAGAAACTACAAGGTACTGGCTTATGAGGACGATACGGTACTAGTCGAATGTCTGGAGAAAAAAGACTAAGAAGACTTCTGAAAATTTTCGCGCACAATGTCCATCACCATAAAATAGCCAAGCGGTAAAATCCACAAAATATTCAAAACCGCAAAAAATGTTGCAACTATATTCCCATTCATAGTTGACCTTCCTTTTTTTAAAATTTCCGAAAAATTGAAATTTACCTGAAAACTATTATATATAAATAGTTGTTACGTGTACATCAGCGAATAAGCGAAACTGAAGAGATAGCTCTCTGATTTTTCAACCTTAATGGTTTAAGCAGTCAGTATTCTGAACACCTTTTTTGCCCTGAGTCAAAATTATATCAAGAGGTATCGTTGAGGAAAAACCAAGTGGAAATCTCCGGAACATTCCTTGTTATCAAGATAAAAGGGCAAGACGACATATTCTTCATCTTGTGCAATACCAGACAGAAAACCCAATTGTAGGATATGTCGGCAACGTACGACTTTTAATTTGTCACTGGCAGGCCAAAGTTCTAACAAACTGATGAAAAATTTGCGCAGCATTTCACCTATTTCAAGATAAATCACAGAATCTGCTTCACGTAAATCATTATAAATATTGAGATACTTGCGTGAATTTCTGTTATGAGACAGCGAGGCAAGCCCTTCTCCTACGGAACGGCTGAAATGTAGAATCCAGACAGATTTGGAATGTGTCATCTCAAACAATGAAAAATAAGAACGTCCAGGCGACCAACTGTGTAAGTTGGCATAAGAAAGGCATTGTTCAGGTTTTGGAGTGATTCGGAATGCTCCCGGAAGGATGCCCTTCAGTTGGGCAGTTATTGTGTTTACCAGTCTCTGTACTAAGAAATTATTTTTTGAGTAAGAATCACTGCTGATCTGCTTTGAAAAACCGACACCGGGGGAACTTTCTGCTTCTGGATATTTGTTGTTATCGAAAAGACCAAACGTATCCCGAATCATCTCTTGATAAATTTCTTCCGGAGAAGGCTCCTTGTTGGGAATTTGATTTTGCATAGTTTTGCAGATGTGGTTTCAACTCCGGAATTCAGCGGAGTATGTTTCCGGTTTCAGCATCAATCAGTCTGCCGAGTTTGATTTTGAGAGTAACACAAATATTTTGTTATGGGAACTTCCCAATTATAAGATTGCATCTCCAGCTAATGTTTGAAAGAATTAAAATATGATGTTGAGAGACAAATTAAACTTCAACATGTTTGTAAAAAACCTATTAGTATTTGGCTTTTCGACAGAGTCAATTTTGACCCAGAAGTTACAGAAAAGTGCCATTATCATGCTGATTTGTTTTTCAGCAGCTTTGTTTTTTGCCGGAAATATGCAGGCTGATAGTCATAATAATCAGCTTCAAAAATACATCATAAATGCAAAAAACATTGAGGCAAACAAAAGAAAAGCAAGAGTTGCGGCGCAAAAAACAAATGGACGTACGATAAAATATTATCTGAAAAAGAAATCTGTTGCTCGAAGCAAGAAAGGCAAAGCAAAGACTGCAGCAGTTAAGATGGTGGACGCAGGTTTGATAACTGCCAGTATGGTTAAAAAGAACCGCTGGTTTGTGCAAAAACCTTATCAGACATCTTATACTAAAATTAGCAGTATCAAAAAATATCAGCCGCCTCCTATTAATCCTGAAGAAAATAACAAGATCAGCCGCAAGGCATTATTAATTACTAAAACTCGAGCAAGAGATACTGGACCAGTCAAGCCTGTTAGTCTTTACTCTGAAGACTCCAGCCGGAGTGTATGGGAAATGACCAAAACCAGAGCACGAGTGGCCGGACCAGCCAAGACGGGAATCGTTTACACCGAAAGCACAAGCCGTGCGGCACTGAAGTTGTCAAAAGCCAGGGCACAAGCGACTGGTCCTGTTAAACCAGCCTCGCTGTACTCGGAGAGTGTTAGTCGAAATGCGATGGAAATGACAAATAAGCGTGCTAAAAAATTTACTGCAGTTAGAATAGGGCTTGTTTACTCTGCTGAATTGTTGAAAAGTATGGGTAGAAGACCGCCTATTAAAAATACTCCATTTAACGTTGAATCATCAAATGCGGACAAATAAGTTAAAAGTAACGCCGGCAGTTAAACCTCTTTTTCCTTTCCTGAACTTTTACCCGTCACCAAATTTTACTTTCCTAACACGAACAGACTGAGATTCTAGCATGGCTTCAATAATAGGAAACGATTTAGACCCACAGGAAACTCAGGAATGGGTTGAGGCAATGGAAGCCGTCATTGAAAGGGATGGTCACGAAAGGGCGCAATTCCTCCTGCGTCAGTTAGCAGACCAGGCGGTTTTATCAGGAGCAGGCAGTCCCTATTCTGCAAACACACCTTATGTAAATACGATTCCTCCGGAACTTGAAGTACACTCACCAGGTGATCAGGAATTGGAACACAAGATTCGCTCAATTATCCGTTGGAATGCGGCAGTGATGGTTATGCGGGCAAATCGGGATTCATCTGACTTAGGTGGACACATTGCAAGTTTTGCTTCTTCGGCCACACTTTACGATGTTGGTTTTAACCATTTTTGGCATGCCAAAAATAAAGATCACGGCGGAGATTTGGTATTTTTTCAGGGACATTCAGCACCTGGAATTTATGCCCGTGCCTTTTTGGAAGGTCGGCTGACTGAAAAGCAAATGGACAATTTTCGCAGAGAAACAAAAGGACAAGGAGTACCCTCTTATCCGCATCCCTGGCTGATGAATGAATTCTGGCAGTTTCCAACTGTTTCAATGGGTCTTGGTCCAATCATGGCGCTTTACCAGGCACGTTTCCTCAAATACCTTCACAACCGTGGTTTAGCAGACACCACCGGACGTAAAGTTTGGGCGTTTTTGGGTGACGGTGAAACTGATGAACCTCAATCTCTCGGAGCAATCGGGCTTGCTGCTCGTGAAAAGTTAGACAATCTGATTTTTGTAGTTAACTGCAATTTGCAAAGACTGGATGGTCCGGTACGCGGGAATGGTAAAATAATACAGGAACTTGAAGGCGAATTCCGTGGTGCAGGATGGAATGTGATAAAAGTTATCTGGGGTTCATATTGGGATCCTTTGCTGGCAAAAGACTCTGACGGTTTTCTGCGTAAAAGGATGGATGAAGCCGTTGATGGAGAATATCAAGCCTGCAAAGCAAAAGGTGGAGCATATACAAGGGCTCACTTTTTTGGCAAATATCCGGAACTGCTGGACATGGTTTCCAATTTGACGGACGAAGACATTTGGAGACTGAACCGTGGTGGACATGATCCTCACAAAATCTACGCAGCATATCACTCTGCAGTAAATCATACTGGACAGCCAACTGTTATTCTTGCAAAAACAGTCAAAGGTTACGGAATGGGAGGCTCCGGTGAGGCCATCAACGTCACTCATTCCCAAAAGAAAATGAAAATGGCCGATCTGAAGAGTTTCCGGGATCGTTTCCGTGTTCCAATTTCAGATGAAGAAGTCGAACAAATGTCATTATACAGACCACCGGCTGATGCACCTGAACTGGAATATCTTAGAAAATGCCGTACTGTTCTTGGCGGAGCTCTTCCGGCCAGAAAACTAAAAGGCGACTCTCTTACCATCCCACCTTTGTCTCTTTTCGACCGTTTGCTGCACGAGACTGGAGAAAGGGAAATTTCCACAACTCAGGCGCTAGTGCAGGCAATGACGTTACTTTGCAAAGATAACAACATTGGTGAGCGTGTGGTCCCGATAGTTCCGGATGAAGCAAGAACATTTGGCATGGAAGGAATGTTTCGCCAAATTGGAATTTATGCCCATGAGGGACAGAAATATGAACCGGTTGACCGTGATCAACTCATGTACTATAAGGAGAATCAGAGCGGTCAATTGTTGGAAGAAGGAATTACTGAAGATGGCGCCATGTCTTCCTGGATCGCCGCAGCGACGTCTTATTCCAATACCGGAAAGCAAATGATTCCGTTTTACATTTTCTACTCAATGTTCGGTTTTCAACGGGTAGGTGATCTAATTTGGGCTGCTGGAGATATGCAAGCTCGTGGTTTTTTGATTGGCGCAACCTCCGGACGCACGACGCTTAATGGTGAGGGATTGCAGCATGAAGACGGGCACAGTCAAATCATGGCAGGAAATTTGCCAAACTGCGTTTCTTATGATCCTACTTTTTCGTATGAATTGATGGTGATTCTGCAAGATGGCATGCAGCGTATGTTTGATAAACAAGAAAATGTGCTTTATTACATCACCACGATGAATGAAAATTATACTCATCCTGGTCTTGGCAAAGGCCAAGAAAAAAACATTGTTAAAGGCATGTACTTGTTTCAAAAGGGAAAAAAAGGGGAAACAAGAGTGCAGTTATTAGGTTCCGGATCAATTTTGCGTGAATCAATTGCGGCAGCGGAATTACTGGCAAAAGACTTTAAGGTGCAGGCTGATATTTGGAGTTGCCCGAGTTTTAACGAATTGAAACGTGACGGCGACGAAGTTTCACGTTGGAACTCGTTACATCCTGATCAAAAAGCACGGCAGTGTCATGTAACACAATGTCTCGAAAATACAGCAGGACCTGTTGTAGCTGCAACAGATTATGTCAAACTTTTTGCTGATCAAATTCGCGCGTATGTACCCAGATCTTATACTGTGCTGGGAACAGATGGTTTTGGACGAAGTGATTCGCGCGAAGCCTTGCGAAAACATTTCGAGGTGGATCGCTATTACATTACAATTGCGGCATTAAACGCGCTTGTGGGAGAAGGCGGAATTTCAGTAAAAACAGTAAAAGCTGCCATCAAAAAATACGGAATTGATACCGAAAAAAATAATCCATTGTTGGCCTGAGGAGAAACCACATGAGCAGAATCAAAGACGTACTTGTTCCAGACATAGGCGAATTTGACGCAGTAGAAATTATTGAAGTGCTGGTCAAATCAGGTGACGTTGTTGCCGTGGAAGACCCATTGCTCACCATGGAAAGTGATAAAGCGTCTATGGATGTGCCATCACCATTTGCGGGAACCGTCAAAGTTGTGAAAATAAAAGCAGGAGATTCTGTTTCTCAGAACGACCTTATTCTGACTTTAACTGTCGAAGAATCCGAAAAAGCCTCTCCGGAATCATCTTCGGAATCAACTGCCTCAACCTCTACACCGGAAACAACTTCTCAGGAAAATACGGATTCTGTTTCTGCAGGCAAAACTGAAACAACAAGCTTGGAATCCCAGCCTACAGAAAAAACTCGACGTCCACCTCCAATTCCGATGCACGCTGAACAGAAAGCGTTTTTGAGGGCACACGCCAGTCCTTCCATCCGTAAATTTGCCCGCGAATTAGGCGTTGACTTGAGTCGACTGCAAGGTTCCGGACGCAAGCAGCGGATTACCAAAGAAGATGTTCAGGAATTTGTAAAACAGACTTTGGTTGGTATTGCTTCCGGAAATGCTGTTGCAACCGCTTCAGGAATTCCGGAAATGCCTGAAATTGATTTTAGTAAATTTGGTCCGGTTGAGATTAAACCGCTTTCACGAATCAAAAAGAAGGGCGGCATTAATTTGCATCGAAGCTGGCTGAACTTACCAATTGTGACGCATCATGATGAGGCTGATATTACGGAACTAGAATATTTCCGAAAATCACTGAAAGAAGAAGCCGCAAGACAGGATGTGAAAGTTACTGCTCTTGCGTTTTTGCTCAAAGCATGTGCCACGGCAATCCGGAAACATCCTGATTTCAACTCATCACTAACTGCTGACCGCGAAAATTTGGTCTTGAAAAAATATCTGCACATTGGAGTGGCAGTTGACACTCCGGATGGCTTGGTGGTTCCGGTAATCAGAGATGTGGAGCAGAAAGGTTTGCTTGAACTGGCAAAAGAATTGAGCGAGGTCGGAGAACGTGCGCGTACAAAAAAATTAAAAAGCAGCGATTTACAGGGTGGCTGTTTCAGCATTTCCAGTTTGGGAGGAATTGGCGGAACAGCTTTTACGCCGCTGGTGAATGCTCCGGAAGTTGCAATCCTCGGTGTAACTCGTTCCAGAATGATGCCTGTTTGGAACGGCAAAGAATTCTTACCGCGTCTTATGCTGCCTTTGGATTTGACTTATGATCACCGTGTGATTGACGGGGCGCAGGCTGCGCGTTTCATGGTGGACTTGTGCAAAATTCTTGGTGATATGCGGAGGATGTCACTATGAGTATTACTGAAGTTAAAGTTCCAGATATCGGTGATTTTGAGAGTGTTGAAATTATTGAGGTAATTTGCAAAAAAGGTGATACTGTTTCTGTGGAAGATCCACTGATTTCAGTGGAAAGCGACAAGGCGACGATGGATGTTCCTTCACCGATTGCGGGAGTAATTCGCGAAATAAAAGTAAAGGTTGGGGAAAAGGTTTCTGCCGGAAGCCTGATTTTGAAGATGGAAACTACTGATGTTTCAACTGAAAATGAAGAAGAAATAAATATTGAAAAAGATGAGTCTGAAGATAAAAGCTTAGCAACGGAATCTGACACTACTCCAGTAAAGACCTTTGCCGGAAAAGCGGATATGAGTTGTGATGTGCTCGTACTTGGTTCCGGACCAGGTGGTTACACGGCGGCATTTCGTGCAGCTGATTTGGGTCTGAATGTACTCTTGGTGGAAAGATACAATCGTATTGGAGGAGTGTGTTTGAACGTGGGTTGTATTCCATCCAAGACCTTGCTGCATGCCGCAAAAGTTATTGACGAAACCGAATCAATGAGCGCCCATGGTGTTTCTTTTGGAAAACCAAAAATTAATTTAGAGCAGTTGCGTGAATGGAAAAACGGAATTGTGAATCAATTGACATCTGGTTTGAAAAGTATGGCCAAACAGCGAAAAGTGCAAATTGTCACTGGAGTAGGAGAATTTCTGGATCAGAATCATCTTTGCGTCACTGATACAGAAAACAAAAAACTTACACTACATTTTGAAAACGCAATTATCGCGGTTGGATCTCAACCCGTAAAGCTGCCCTTTCTTCCGGAAGATTCACGTATCGTAGATTCAACAGGGTCCTTGGAACTGACTGATATTCCTGAGCATATGCTGGTGATTGGTGGAGGAATTATTGGTTTGGAAATGGCCACGGTTTATCATGCATTGGGTTCTAAAATTAGCGTTGTGGAAATGCTCGATGGCTTGATGGCAGGTGCGGACCGTGACATTGTGAGGCCGTTTCAAAAGCGTATTTCTAAACAGTATGAAAATATCTGGCTGGAAACAAAAGTCACAAAAGTAGAAGCCCTTAAAAATGGATTGAAAGTGCATTTTGAAGGAAAAAACGCACCGGAAAAACCACAGATGTTTGATCAAATTCTCAGCTCAGTTGGACGTATCCCAAATGGTTTAAAGATTGCTGCGGAAAAAGCTGGAGTAGTGGTGGATAAAGGAGGATTCATTAAGACTGACTCGCAAATGCGTACTAACATGTCACATATATTTGCGATTGGTGATCTTGTTGGTCAGCCGATGCTGGCACACAAAGCGACTCATGAAGCAAAAGTAGCGGCGGAGGTGATTTCAGGAATGAAAAGTTATTTTGACGCGCGAACCATTCCCTCGGTCGCTTATACTGATCCGGAAGTCGCCTGGGCTGGAATTACAGAAGAAGAGGCAAAAAAGGAGGGTGTCGCTTATGGAAAAGGGAATTTTCCCTGGGCCGCCAGTGGACGTAGTTTATCATTGGGTCGCAGTGAAGGAATGACCAAAGTCCTTTTTGAGGAAGGCACAAACCGTGTCATTGGTGTCGGGATTGTCGGACCAAATGCCGGAGATTTGATTGCAGAAGGTGTCCTGGCGATTGAGATGGGCTGCGATGCTACCGATTTGGGTTCAACAATCCATCCGCATCCTACACTTTCTGAAACTGTGGGCTTTGCGGCAGAAGCATTTGAGGGTACTATCACGGATCTGTATCTTCCAAAAAAGAAAAAAAATAACTCTTGAACTGCTAAAGTCTGCCATTTTATGCAAGATTGATCGCAGAGTTGAATTGCAAAAAATAAATTTTTTTAAAAAAACACTTGACAAAACTTTAAATATTGGCGACCTTGTAAACACCTACTTTTGAAATTTTCAATTCTTATTCAAGTATTTCCACACAAGACAGTTTCTAGCCTACTTTGTTTTTAATCGTTAAATCCGCTTTTTGTAACTTGAAGTTGCTGCGAAAAAGTTAAAACTAATCATCCTCCTTAAATAAACACACCATAAAAAGGGTCTTTACATTGTTAAGATCCCATCTTTGATTAACCTCCTGAGAAACCTCACATGTCAAAAAACCAGCCGGAAAATGGCAACGGCAACAATTCAAAAAGAAATTCAGATTCTGATTCAAAACCGGATACACTCAATTTAATTGAGTTGAAGAAAAAAGATATCAATTCGCTAATTCAGATTGCACGCGCCTATGATATTGAAAATGCGAACAGTATGCGGGGTCAGGAGTTACTCTTTGCTTTGCTGCAGGCACAGACGAAACGCAAAGGAATCATTTACGGTGCCGGAGTTCTGGAGGCTTTGCCGGACGGTTTTGGATTTCTTCGGGCACCGGATTACAACTACCTTCCGGGACCGGATGATATTTATGTTTCTCCTTCCCAGATTCGGCGTTTTAATTTACGTACCGGAGATACAGTCGCCGGTCAAATCCGCCCACCAAAAGAAAGCGAGCGCTATTACGCGTTACTTAAGGTAGAAGAAATAAACTTCCGTGATCCGAATAAGGCATTTGAAAAAATTCTTTTCGATAACCTCACTCCTCTCCATCCAAACGAACACCTTCATCTTGAACGTAAAGATAATGATTTAACTACGCGTATTATTGATCTCGTTTCACCGATTGGTAAAGGTCAGCGCGGAGTGATAGTTGCTCCACCAAGAACCGGTAAGACGATGATTTTGCAGTCAATTGCAAACAGCATCACAGAAAACCATCCTGAAGTAGATCTAATTGTATTGCTGATTGATGAGCGACCGGAAGAAGTAACGGATATGCGCCGTTCAGTAAAAGGAGAAGTGGTTGCATCAACTTTCGACGAACCGGCAACACGTCACGTACAAGTTTCCGAAATGGTTTTGGAGAAAGCCAAACGACTTGTTGAACATCAACGTGATGTGGTAATTCTGTTGGATTCAATCACCAGACTTGCGCGTGCCTATAACACAGTTATTCCTCCCAGCGGTAAAATTCTTTCCGGAGGTGTTGACTCAAACGCGCTTTTTAAACCAAAAAGATTTTTTGGTGCTGCCAGAAACATTGAAGAAGGCGGTTCCCTGACCATCATCGCAACGGCGCTGATTGATACAGGTAGCAGGATGGACGAAGTTATTTTTGAAGAATTCAAAGGAACCGGAAATATGGAACTGGTGCTTGATCGAAAACCTGTTGAAAAACGAATTTTTCCTGCAATTGATCTAAGCAAGTCCGGGACACGAAAAGAGGAACTGCTCGTTGACAAACCAGACCTTGACCGGATTTGGGTCCTGCGAAAAGTCCTCTCTCAACTGAATGTTGTTGAAGCATTGGAATTTCTCATTGATAAAATGGAAAAATTCAAAGAAAATGCGAATTTCCTCAATATGATGGATAAATAGCGTATAATGGAAGAAATCATAAACATTGAACTAGACATATAAAAAATGAAACCAGATATTCACCCAAAGTTTCAAAAAACCTCATTTCGTTGTGCCTGCGGGACAACATGGGAGGCACAGTCCACAAAAGGCGGTGAGACAACCGTAGAAATTTGCTCAAACTGTCATCCGTTTTTTACCGGCGCAGGACAAAATTTAGTAGATACCGCTGGACGGATTGAAAAATTTAATCGCCGCTACAAGCGCGCCTGACCATAGATGCTGGATAAACTTGCGGAAATTGACAAACGTTTTGAAATACTGACACACGAACTTGGACAACCGGACGTGGCTCAGGATCAGGAGCGTTTCCGGAAGTTGAGTCAGGAACACTCAGGATTGCAGGAAATTGTCGAATGTTATCGACGCTATCTTGAAATTCAGCAGGAAATGGACGACAACCGCGAATTAGCAGATTCAAAAGATGAGGATCCGGAAATTCGTGAAATGGCGGAAGAGGAAATTTCTCAACTCAGCCAGCAATTGGAAGAACTGGATAAAGAAATCCAACTTCTACTCCTTCCTAAAGATCCGGATGATTCTCGCAACATCATCATTGAAATTCGTGCAGGCACAGGTGGAGACGAAGCCGCGCTGTTTGCAAGAGATCTTTTTCAAATGTATGCTCATTACGTGGAAGGCCAAAATTGGCGTTTACAGTTACTTAATGAAAGCAAAAATGATCTCGGCGGTTTCAAAGAAATCACATTTTCAATTGAAGGAACAGACGTCTTCAGCCGTTTGAAATTTGAAGGCGGAGTACATCGTGTACAGCGTGTTCCCAAAACTGAAACTCAGGGACGTATCCACACCTCCGCGGCAACAGTCGCAGTCTTACCTGAAGTTCAAGATGTTGAGATTGAAATCAATCCCGGCGATTTGCGGATAGATGTTTACCGCTCAAGCGGTCCAGGCGGTCAGAGTGTGAACACCACCGATTCCGCAGTCCGGATAACCCACATTCCAACCGGACTGGTTGTCATTTGTCAAAATGAGAAATCCCAACTAAAAAATAAAGCACAAGCTTTAAAAGTTCTCAGGGCAAGGCTCTATGAAAAGGAAATGGAAGCTCAACATTCCGTTACTGCCGAACAGCGCAGAGGAATGGTTGGTTCCGGAGACAGGAGCGAACGCATCCGGACTTATAATTTTCCGCAGGGACGACTCACCGATCACCGTATCAATTTGACTCTTTATAAACTTGAAGAAATTTTGCTCGGTAAACTGGAACAGGTGATTGATCCGTTGTTGTCTCACCATCAAGCAGAATTGCTCAAAGCATCTTGAGTCTAAAAGCACATTTTAGGATAAATCTATCCACACTGTAGCTCTTATCTTCCTTAAACTGCATCTAAACCTCACCTGAATTTCTGAAATGGCTTTTGAAACTTTACTCAGTCCACTAAAAGTTGGAAACATAACCCTGAAAAACCGAGTCATGATGGGTTCTATGCATACCGGACTTGAAGAACATCCGGAAGGCTCGACAAGGCTCGCGGCTTTTTATGCTGAAAGGGCTAAAGGTGGAGTCGGCCTCATTGTAACAGGCGGTTACGCACCCAATGCGGCAGGACGTGTTTTCGAGGAAGGCGCGGAATTGGTTTCGGAAGATCAACTTGATTTTCATCGGACTTTCGTAAATGCGGTTCATGAAAACGATGGAAAAATAGCATTGCAGATTTTGCATACAGGACGTTATGGGATGATGGAAACCTGCGTTGCGCCATCACCAATTACTGCACCAATTAATTTTTACCGTCCCAAAGAATTAACCCACGAAGAAATTTTACAAACCATTGAAGATTATGCACGTTGCGCAAAACTGGCAAAAATGGCTGGTTATGACGGTGTAGAAATAATGGGTTCAGAAGGTTATTTGATCAACCAGTTCATTGCCAAATGTACAAACGAACGAAGTGATGAATGGGGTGGTTCTTATGAAAATCGTATTCGTTTTGCTCTCAAAATTGTGGAGCGTGTCAAAGAAGAGTCTGGTGATGATTTCTTAATTATTTACCGACTTTCTTGTCTGGATTTGGTTGAAGGCGGAAGCAGTTTTGAGGAAGTTATTGAACTCGCTAAACTCGTTGAAAAAGCCGGAGCATCGCTCATAAATACAGGAATTGGTTGGCATGAAGCAAGAATTCCGACTATAGCAATGATGGTTCCACGGGCGGCCTTTGCCTGGGTTACCGGAAAATTGCGGCCGTACTTGAATATTCCAATCGTGACCTCCAACCGCATCAACGACCCGTATGTAGCTGAAAGCCTCTTGAGAGACGGACTTGCGGACATGGTTTCAATGGCGCGTCCATTACTGGCGGATGAAAATTTTGTTAACAAAGCAGCAGCGGGCCGCCCGGAGGAAATCAATACTTGTATTGCCTGCAACCAAGCTTGTTTGGATCATCTTTTTCAAATGAAAACTGCAACGTGTTTGGTAAATCCA
>JAESQU010000089.1 GCA_016764995.1 SAR324 cluster bacterium
CTGTTGCAACATGATCGACGTTGATGTGTAATGAAATCATTATTTTTTAAATCTGTATTTATTTTTTTTCGTTTTTAACCCAGACAGAAACGATAGGCCACTGCTGAAGAACTGTGATTCCATCCGGCAAAACAACTTTTGGTGTTACTTTTGGATAGTTGCCGGGTTCGTATGTCGAAAGATCAATTTCTCCGAAAAGCTCATCACGATCCATTTCTTTTATCAAATATTCAGGACCTTCAACAAAAACATTAAAAATTTTCGGATTGATCACACTCACATAATCCCCGTTTCGCAAATAAACCGGAACTTTGTCAAATCGTTTCTTAATCGGCAAACTATTGATCGTTACTTCAGCGGTGTAGAAATCAACATTTTGATGGATAATTTGCACGCTACCGCCGGGCAAATCTAAGTCAACGCGCAGTGTGACACTTTCCATCAGACCTTCCAGTTCAATCTCATGTGCAGAGATATGATCCATTTTTTCCAAAACGGAGCGCGGCCCGCGCATAGTTAGTGTGTCCGGAACAATTTTTATGTCGCCCAGCAGGAAACCTTTTTTAGGAGTCCCGTGATAACGTGGTTTGATCGAAAAAGATTTTTCAATCAACTCTTCAATTCTAACCGTAATTTGCGAAGGATGAATGCGTGTTATCTGTACCTTCACAGGTGATGCAATGTGATTCTCAGTCAGCACATAAGAATGAGTTCCTTCCTGTGCATTGTCCAAATCTAAAACTGCCTGAATTTCCTGAGGATTAAATGATTCCCGGCTGTTAGAATGTACCACAATATTTACTTGCGGCGGATCAGAGGTGACTTGAAACTCAGGGGAAACATTTTTAAAAACAACAGGAGCGTAAAAACTCATTTGTATCGGTTCTCCGGATTTCCGTGCGAGAAACCAGACAAAGACAGCCAAAACTACTGCAAGCACTTTGTATGACGCATTTATTCGCATTAGTTTGACTCAGTTTGTTTTTCAGGAAAATGGTTGGAGTTGGCCAATGTTTCGGAACTTTCTGATGTTTCCGGAGTTTTTTTGGCGGCTTCTTTTGCGGCTTTTCTGGCAGCGTCTTTTGTTTCCTTATCCTGGATTGCAGCCGGAATGTTTCCGGAAAGCACTTCCAGGAGGGCTTTGCGAATATCTTCATTTGCGCCGCGAATCAACTGTCCACGGTAACTGAGACTTATCTCTCTGCGTTCCTCAGAAACAATCAGAACCGCCGCGTCAGTTTCCTCAGTCAAACCAATTGCCGCACGGTGTCTCGTGCCCAGAAAAGAACTGAGACGGCTGTTCATTGATACCGGTAAAATACACTGTGCCGCCAGCAAATCTCCTTTGGTGTTGATAATAACAGCGCCATCGTGCAAAGGTGACGATGGATGAAAAATGCTCAGCAAAAGCGGTTCGCTTACAGTCGCGTTAAGTTGTGTTCCGCGATCACTGTAATTTTTCAGACCGACTTCCTGTTCAAACACAATGAGGGCTCCGACACTTTTCTGAGACATCACCAGACAAGCCTGCAAAATACTGTCAACAACATCCTTTTTTTGCTGATTGCTTTCACGGAAAAGAGTGAAAACTCCGATTTGCGCCAATGCATTGCGGATATCAGTTTGAAAGAGAACAACTAATACCAAAACCAGCGATTGCCCCAAATTGTCCAGCAACAGTTGAGTTGCTTCTAAATCCAAAATTAGCGAAACAAGATAAAGCGCCAGCAGCAAAACAAATCCCATTAACATGGGAATGGTGCGAGTACCACGGATAAGAAGCAGGATACGGTAAAAAATAAGGGAGAGGAGAACTATATCAAATAGATCTTGCCAGCGAAGGGAAAAGTTGCCGGTAAAAATTGATAAAAATGTTTCCACTGAAGTCTCCGGAAGGAAAAGCGGTTCGAAGTTTTCTGATTAACACTGTTAATCTGCGAAGATTATTTTTTGGTTTTAGGAGCAAACTGCTGCATTGCCTGTAGTACACCGTCTCCATCAATAGTTTCTATTTCAAGCAACGTTTTGGCAAGAGAGTCAAGAGCTTTGCGGTAAGTTTTCAAAATTTTCTTCGCACGCTCATAAGATGAATTTAGAATTTCAAGCACCTCTTCATCAATCATCCGCATTGAATCATTACTGAATTCCTTGTGCTGTTGTAAATCACGTCCCAGAAAAACATGTCCCTCGTCTTCTGTATAAGTCAGAGGACCAAGATTTTCACTCATACCCCACTGACAAACCATTTTACGCGCTAATTCTGTAGCTTTTTTCAAATCATCACTGGCACCTGTGGTGTATCGTTTAAACACTAAATGCTCTGCGGCCCGTCCACCCATCATCATGGCAATTTGTCCGAGCAGCGCGCGTTTATTGTGACTGTGTCGATCTTCTTCCGGAAGCAGCATTGTAACTCCCAAAGCACGTCCACGTGGTATTATGCTTACTTTATGAACAGGATCTACTTCTTCTATGCTGACTGCCACGAGCGCGTGTCCAACTTCATGATAGGCAGTAGTTTCTTTTTCTTCATCAGTAATCATGAGACTTCTTCGTTCAGCGCCCATCATGACTTTGTCTCTTGCATATTCAAAATCTTCATTCCCCACTGCGTCTTTGTCTTGACGTGCTGCCCAAAGCGCGGCTTCGTTAACCAGATTGGCTAGATCTGCACCGGTAAACCCCGGAGTTCCGCGGGCAATAGTATTCAAATTTACTTCCTTATTCAGTTTAATATTTTTGCTGTGCGTTTTCAGAATATTTTCTCGACCTTTAATATCAGGAAGCGGAACAACTACATGACGGTCAAAACGTCCCGGACGCAACAATGCAGGATCCAGCACGTCCGGACGGTTTGTCGCCGCGATTACAATAATTCCTTCATTTACTTCAAAACCATCCATCTCAACCAGCAGTTGATTAAGTGTCTGTTCACGTTCATCGTTTCCGCCACCAAGTCCTGCTCCACGGCTACGCCCCACCGCATCGATTTCGTCAATGAAAATTATACAAGGCGCGTGTTTTTTGCCTTGCGCAAACATATCCCTGACGCGGCTCGCTCCGACTCCAACAAACATTTCCACAAAATCTGAACCGCTGATACTGAAAAAAGGTACCGCAGCTTCTCCGGCAATTGCTTTGGCCAGCAACGTTTTTCCAGTTCCAGGTTCTCCCATCAGCAAAACGCCCCTTGGAATTTCGCCTCCAAGTCTTTCAAATTTTCCGGGATCTTTGAGGAAATCCACAATTTCCTCCAGTTCTTCGCGTGATTCATCAATACCTTGAACGTCTTCAAACTTGATCGGATTATCTTCAGTATTGGTAATCCGTGAGCGAATTTTTCCGAAACCCATCGCTTTGTTTCCGCCACCTTGAACCTGCCGCATGAAGAACAACCAGATGCCGATAATCAGAATCATGGGCAGCCAACTATTGAGGATGGCCATAAACAAATTGGTTTGATCTGTCGGTTCGACACGCACACGCACATGATGCCGGTCCAAAATCTCAAATAACGCAGGATAGTTGGGGGTTTGAGTTTGAAAAGAACCATTTGTGTCGCTGACTCCGTGAATTTGACTTCCGCGGATAGAAACCTCCAGCACCGATCCGGACTCAATTTGAGAAATAAATTCCGAAAACGAAATTTTTCTTTCGTCTGATTCTCTTGGTCCAACAAGATTGAAAAGCATTAGCATCACTAAGCCGATCACAAGCCAGATTCCGATATTTCGTAAAAATGTATTCACAGTTGAATATATTTAAGTTTATGATTTTAACCTATAAATACTCTCACATTTTCTGTGGAAGCGCAAGTTTGAGACAAAGAAATAATTAG
The DNA here is from genome assembly GCA_016764995.1 of SAR324 cluster bacterium. GTDB lineage: Bacteria > SAR324 > SAR324 > SAR324 > NAC60-12 > Arctic96AD-7. The sequence goes on from JAESQU010000089.1 coordinate 3,839, forward strand.
TTTTCAAGCAAATTGATTTATCATTTACTATTGTCAATTTGTGCTAGAGTAAAGGAGGCGGGCTTTTTCACTTGACAACAAAGCTAAAAGTGCCTGAATATGCTGTAAAGACTTGATATATTTTTCAAAGAAAGAGTAGTGAGCAAAAATAAAATTCAATTACGCAGAGTAGGAATTTTTTCTCCGAAAATTAAACAACCGGTAACGGAGTTGTTAGCAGAGTGGTTTGTTCCACATGGTATCGAATTTTTACCAATCGAAGACTTAGCAAGTAGAAAAGATGATCTGGATTTAGTCCTTTCGTTCGGTGGTGACGGAACAGTGCTTGCGGCATTGAGTCTTTTTCCGCAGTGTCCGGTATTGGCTGTCAACTTTGGAAATGTCGGTTTCCTGACAGCAGGCGATCGTGAAGAGTTGACCGAAATGTTGCAGAGCGTACTTGATGGAAAATATATCATTAGCGAACGTTCAGTACTGGAATGTGTTCATCCTCATGGAACTGATTATGCGGTGAATGAAATCGTTGTCCGCGGAGCTACACGGTTGATTGCGGTCGAGTTGAGTATCAACGAACAGCACATCCGGAGAGTACGAGGAGACGGAGTAATCGTTGGAACGGCAACCGGTAGTACCGCGTATTTGCTGGCTGCAGGATCGCCGATTGTCATGCCGGAATTGCGTTGTATGATCATCGCCGGTTTGAACGAATACGATTTCCGCTCCAGGCATTTGGTCGTTACCGGCGAATCACAAATTAGACTGGAAATTTCACCGCACACTCATGAAAAAGAAATTTACTTGTCTGCAGATGGAAAAGAAAAAGTTCCTCTTGATATAGGAGATGAAGTCATCATTCGTGAATCTTCAAGGCAGGCAAAATTAATTTTTATGGAAAAAAATTATTTTTTTCACAACCTTTCTTCTCGTCTTTCCTGGTTCAGTAGCGGTGAATAAAAGTTGGATTGGCTTATGACTTTGAAATGGCGTTTTTCAGGTGGGATTCTGTTTTCAGTGACCTTGCATGTTATTTTGTTGAGTGCACTGCTTTTGTGGTATCCAGGGATAATCAACAAAAGTGATTGGCAATGGGAAGAGTGGTCTCCATTTTCCGCAAACGAAACCGCAGTTTCCGGAGATGACGGATTTACATCGCAGGAATCTTTGAAAAAAATGTCTGCTGCAAAGTTGATTTATCCAGATACTGTTTTGTTGGGGCAACCTATATTATCTAGGATTAAAAAGAAAAAAGTAATACCAAAAATTTCTCTCAAGAGCATTCTGACGCAAGTAGCAAAATTTCCGGATCGCCTGAAAGTTTTCGAAGTTTCAAAAAAACCGCTTTCCGCTCCTGTGACAAAACTTTTGTCGCTGTTAACTCCCGTTACTTTGCAAAATACTTTGCCGGAAAAGGAAAGACCTAATTTGAATGCGAGAGAATTAAAGGAATATCATCAGGAACTTAAAGGATATTTATCTGAACGATGGGAAGTGCCGATCCACTTGATCGAAAGTCAATTCACTGCGGTGATTCAGTTCGAAATTAAAAAAAATGGTCGTCTGTTAAGTTGGAAAATGAAAGATTCCGCAAATTCTGCGCTTAACAAAACTTTGAAAAATCTGCTGAAAAACTTGCAATTTCTCCCATCCTTGCCAGAGTCCTATCCTGAAGATTCTTACAAATTCGGTGTCCGGTTCACACCGGCGAACTTCCAATTATGAGATGTCAGTGAAGTCCAAAAACGGTGATAATGCAATAATATTAGGTATCAAAGCGGGTTTTGTTTTTCTGCTTTTCGGACTTATTATGTCTGCATCCGGAAGTTCCGTTTTTGCCATTGATTATTATGAAATCACTAATCCAAAATTTGTTCCCGTCAATGTTGGGCTGATCACAGACAGCAGTTCTGAAGTAGAGACAGTTCAAAATGTCTTTAAAGCAAATTTGGAAAAAGTACTATATTTCCAAATAATAAATGGAACAAAGAAAGAGTTTGCGCAATCCGAAGAAGTATTATTTCAGCTTGCTTTAGCACTAAAAAAGAATCCGGATCAACTGCGGATCACTCTTTGGACGCAGGCTAACAAAACGCCGGTTTCTCAAGAATTGTTTGCATTGGAAGACGTGCAGGATTTGCGTAAAACAGGGCTGAAACTGGCAGATTGGTTTGTGGAAAAAACGCTGAAATTCAAAGGAATTTCTACCAGCAGAATTGCCTACACCGCGCAAAAAACAAAACGCCGAAAAAACATTTTGCTTAGCAGTTATGATGGAACTGTGCAGAAAAGATTTTCATATAATCTTGGCTCCAACAATCTTGCAAGTTGGTCTTTTGATAATAAAAATATTCTCTACACGACTTTTACCCGTTCCAGTGTGCAATTGACTCTTCAGCCTGCAAAACGACTCCGTGCCAAAATTCTTACATTTCCTCCTGGATTTCAACCGCTTGGAGCAAGCTGGCGTACAGATGGGAAGTCCATTTTGCTGACACTAATGAAGAAAGGTAACTCTGATATCTACAGCTATAATTTAGCAGACGCAAAGCTGGAACGGATTTTTGCCTGGAAAAGCCTGGAAACTTCACCGCAAATTTCTCAGGATGGAAAGAAAATAACCTTTGTTTCCGACAGCGCTCGTCCACGCCGGCCGCAAATTTATGTCCATAATCTGCTTACTAATAAAACGGAACGTGTGACTTTCAGAGGCAGTTACAACAGTTCTCCAAAATGGTCTCCGGATGGTTCACAACTGATTTATGAAAGGCAGGTAAAAGGTGTATTTCAGATTTTTAAATACACTCTTCTCACCCGTAGGCATCTTCAACTTACCTTTGGACGTCATGATTCAGAAAAACCGGATTGGTCACCGAATGGGAAACAAATTGTTTTCTCTGCGAAAAAGAAACATGTGCCTAAACTTTACTATATTTCGGTTTTCGGTGGTCGTGCTGTTCGTGTCACTACAAACACCTCCGACATTGCTGAGACGAATCCGGTTTGGAGTAAATAACCCAGCATAGATCGGTTTGTAAATCTCCATCATAAATTTAAAAAATTTCCATTTTATGCAAAAATCTGAACAGAAATCAAACAAACGGGAAGCAGTACGCACTGAAATGCAAAAGATGAGACGAAAGAGTTTTTATTTCTTTTTGCCAGTTATTCTGGTCATTTTTACGGGTTGCTCCACCTCTGCGTCCAAAAAAACAATTCCTGAAAAAAATACGGAAGAAATTGCGGCACTGCAAAAAACAGTAGCAGAGCAGCAGGAGTTATTACAAAACTTATGGGCGCTAACAGTAGATCAAATGCTACGCAGCAGTGAACTCGAACAGGAGATTCCGCCGCGGGATTTGCTTGAATCTTTGCAGAATGGTTTTGTTGAATTACGGGAAAAAACAAGCAAACTTGAAAAACAAGTTTCTGCTTTGCAGAAAAGTGTAACAAACTTAACAAGAAAGGAAAAAGAGACCAAAGCTCCTGAACCTGATTTGCCCAAAGATCAAAAACAACTTCTTCGAGGACTTATTTCACTGCAGGCAGGAAATCCGGATCAGGCAGTGGAACAGCTGAAAAAAATTTTAAACCAGAAAAAACCAACCCTGCTTAAAGGCGAAATCCTGTTAGCCATCGCACATAGTTTTTTAGCCCAAGGTCACTCAAAACAAGCTGCGTCTCATTACGGAATCTTTCTCAGCGAATATCCAAAAAGTAGACATGTTCCACAAGCCCTTTTCTACTTGGGAGAAGCAATGCAGGAACTTGGAGAACGGAAAAAACAAAAAGTCATTTGGAAGGAATTGATAAAAAAATATCCGGAATCACCTTTCGCCAAACGCACAAAATAAAAGAGCTCTCTCACTTGCAGACTCCTAATAGTCATTGAAAATGAAAAAAAAATATTTAGGAAAAACCGGAATTGAAGTCAGTTGTCTCGGACTGGGGACCATGACTTTTGGTGAACAGAATACAGAAGAGGAATCTTTTGCACAAATGGATTGTGCGCTGGCGGCAGGAGTAAATTTGTTTGACACGGCGGAAATGTACCCCGTTCCTCCGCAGGAAAAAACGTTTACCAAATCGGAACAATTTATCGGCAAATGGATGAAACAGCGAAAATGCCGCGATCGACTTGTTTTGGCAACAAAAATTGTTGGCCCCACCGTGACATCACGCGCCATTGGAGGTTACATTCGAGATGGAAATAATCATCTCACCAGTGTGAATATCAAAGCAGCTCTTGAAGGAAGTTTGAGCCGATTCGGAACTGACACGATTGATCTCTATCAAATTCACTGGCCGGACAGGAATGTCAATATTTTTGGTAAGCGCGGATTCACATCTCCGGAAGATACGGAAACAGAAAATGCGGAAATTCCGGAAACGCTGGAAGCGCTGGATAAACTCCGCAAAGCAGGCAAAATTCGGGCTTTCGGAATTTCAAATGAAACTCCCTGGGGAGTCATGCGTTATCTAAGTCTGGCGGAAAAAAACGGCTGGGAAAAAGTTGTCAGTATTCAAAATCCATATAATTTGCTCAACCGCGGTTTTGAATCTGGATTAGCTGAAATTACATACCAGGAATCTGTCGGTTTGCTGGCGTATTCTCCGCTGGCATTCGGCATGCTGACCGGAAAATATCTCGATGGTCATAAACCAGTCAAGGCGCGTTTAACTTTGTTTTCCCGCTTTCAGCGCTACCAGACAAAAAACGGGCTTAAGGCGACTCGCGACTATGTTAGACTTGCGAAAGAAAACGATTTGGATCCTGCGCAAATGGCTCTGGCCTTTGTGAGGACTCGGCCTTTCACGTCAAGTGTGCTGCTTGGAGCAACGTCTGTCAAACAACTAGAATCTAATTTGGCGAGCGTCGAATTGGAGCTTTCTGAAGAAGTACTAAAAGGAATTGAGGAAATCCATTACCGCATTCCAAATCCGTGTCCCTGAAAAAACTTTCCGGAACTGGATTAACGCCAGCGGTAGCCAAGGATAATTCGTTGTCCTTCGA
>JAESQU010000090.1 GCA_016764995.1 SAR324 cluster bacterium
AACGGGAATGGAATAAGCACCGGTAGCGTGTCCGGCGGCCCGTTCCAGTACTTTCATACCGACTGACGCGTAAGCTCCGGTGTCACCGATTATGTCTGCTTTAACAAAAGTCAGCTTACCGTTTTTGTCACAACCGAGTGACATTTCCATTACCATTGGATGACGTTTGGGATGCATGCAAAGTGATTCCGGCCGAGTCAGTGCGACTCTTACCGGGACTTGTAGCAGATGCGCAAACAGGGCTGCATGACCTTGGACACTGATGTCCTCCTTTCCACCAAATCCGCCTCCGTTCGGCATCAAAACGACAACCACTTTTTCTTCCGGAAGTCCCAAAATTTTACTTATGCTGTTCCTGTCTTCATAAACTCCCTGACTTTGGGAAAAGACTTCAACTCCATCTTCCCGTGGCAGTGCCACACAGCACTCTATTTCCAAAAACGCATGTTCGATACGTTGTGTTTTGTAGGTTCCTTTGCTGACAAAGGCACTTTCTTTTTCTGCCTGAATTGCGTCACCCCGTTCAATCTCAGTTGTGGAGAGCAAATTACCGTTTTCGTGTATTTGTGGACTTTTTGCTGAAAGCGCCTCAAAAGGATCTGTAACCGGAGTTAAAACTTCATATTCCACTTCGATCAGAGCAACAGCCTCACGGGCGATCTTTTCGGTTTCAGCCACGACTCCAGCCAGAACATCACCTACGTAACGTGTGATTTCTCCAACTTTTACCATCATGGGCCAATCCTGAACAATCAAGCCGGTAAAACGTTCTCCCGGAATATCTTCGGCAGTAAAAATACGCAACACGCCGGCCAATTTTTCTGCGGCGCCGTAATCAATTTTCAAAACTTTTGCTCTGGGATGCTCACTAAATTTCAAGGCGCCGTGTACCATGCCTTCAAATTTTAAATCTGCGACATACGGAGCTTCTCCTGTGGCCAAACGGAGGGAGTCATATTTTGGCAGGCTTTCACCGACTTTTCCGCTACTTTGAGGCAGCACGATTTTAGTATTATTTCGCAGAGCTTGTGCCGCAGAGAGACAGGATTTGGTGACTTTTTTATAACCCGTGCAACGACATAAATTACTGTTCAATGCTTTGTTGATTTCTTTCTCAGTTACAAATCCTTGATTCAAGAGTGGCCAGACTTTCATGATAATTCCCGGTGTACAAAATCCGCACTGCAAACCACCTTCAATGGCAAAGGCATTGATCACAGTTTCTTTTTTGTCCGAATCAAGTCCCTCCATTGTGATCACTTCTTTCCCGGCTATACGTCTCATCGGCGCAATACATGATTTGAGAACATTGCCGTCCAGTAAGACCGAACAACATCCACAAACTCCTTCCGGAGCACAACCGTCTTTAGGAGAGATGATATCCTCAACATCCCGTAAATATGTCATCAATGATACTTCAGGATCACCTTCGTAATTTATGGTACTTCCGTTTAGTTTGAATTCCATGGTTCTCTCTTTGAGCTTTGTTCTTTCCGGAAAATTAAGTGTGACTAAGATAAGAAGGGCTTCCGGAATCTAAAATGGCTGATCTCATCATCAGCATTATCTCATAATTTCTAAAACTTACACGACTTTTTGCTTCACCTGAAATTGTATTTTCCGGATCATCTTTAGAAAACTGAACCTCAAAATCCGGCCCGGAATAGTGGACGGAATTTCCTGTAATCACATAGCGGAATTCTTTGCCGTCAAATCGTGCAAAGACTGTATCAGAATTGTTTTCAAGAAAAAATCCATCGCGATCTGTAAATGTTTGAAAAGACTCCATGGTTCCAAAAAAGCGTGGTTTGAGTAAAAACGGGCCACCGTCTTCAGGACAGAAAATATCGCAATTTCCACATTCATTACAAAAATCAGCATAGTTTGCGATCTGATATTTTTTTTCTAATTTTAAGGTTTTCCGCTTGTGAACCGCCCATCCGGAAGAATTTTGCTCAAACTCCAGAATTTCAGTTTCCCCTGGAGGAATTTTCAGCGCGAAATTAGCATCATTGGGGCAAACCGGAATACACTTGTCGCAGGTCAGACAGTCGAATAGCTCAAGCATTGTTCCGACTTTAGGAGGCAGTTTTGAGTTTTGTGCTATTCCATAACGTGCATTAGCAGTCACTTCGTCAACGTATGTTTTTGTGTTCAGGAGTTTGGTTTCCGCAAGCCATTTTTCAAAAATTTCATTTGCTAACGGTGCTTCTTCCGATCCGGCAAATTTCCGGAAGTCTCCGCCTTCTACCAGAATTTTACGGAAAGCATCCGCAACCGTAGCTTCTGTTCCGGAAGTTTTTCCGGCGCCAAAGCCGATATTTTCCAGAGCTTGTTCCGCATTTCCGTATGCTTTTAAAAGATAACTTTCAATGTCATTTACACCGAAATTGTCCATGCGCGAATTCAGCACTTTGTAATAAGCGCTGCTCCTGCTGTAGCCTCCTACTTTTAGCAAATCGCTGCAAACAGTGATCGGAGTCAAACCTAATGCAACCGCATCAGCAAAATTGGTTTTGTCGATGCCTGCAGAAAATGAAATAGTAAATTTGTCACCAAATTTTCCCCGGAATTGCTGCACCAAGTTGATTCCTAAAACGTGCAGCGGCGTTCCGGAAAGATACATGACCTTTTCGCTCTCCGGAAAGAAATCCCGCTGATTTTCAACAATCAGCGTATTATTGAATTTGACTCCGAAACCCAGGCCGAGCGTTTTTGCTGTTGCACCAAGCCGTTCTACAAAACCTTGCGCCTGTTCCCAAGTGGCGTCATTTTCAAATGCTTCATCCGGAACGTGGACATCGGTGTAACCCATGATTTCATTTAACAACAGACGCACACGTTCTTTTCCCAGCAAAGTCGGATTAAGTTTTATAATACAATTCAGTCCATGCTCACGGAAAAGATAATCAATAATTTTTTCAATTTCTTCCGGAGGACAACCGTGAAAAGTACTTAAAGTAAGGGTGTCAGAAATTTTCGTCTGAAAATCCAGTTTCCGAAATTCACGGTACTGCTCCGGAATCTGTTTTCGATAATGCTCCACGATTTCGGAAGCATCCAGCATGCCTTCAATAAACCGGCGAACTTTTTCGGATTGAATCCCAGCCAAATCGTAACCGACACTCATGTCATACAGCACGTCGCCGAAATTATCTGTCAAATCCAGTTTCCCGCTGGCCCGCAAAATTTCAATCAGCATTGCGCCTTTTACATATTCGTGAAGCGATTGCTCAATCCGGAGTTCCTGTGACCACTCCACGTTGTAACCCACAGTTTGCATGTCGATACAGGGACGTGGAATTTCCAGTTCATCAAGAATTTGGACGGTCTTCAATTCCATAATTCTGCATCCACCAAGCCAGGAAAGCAAAATATTTTGTGCCATTTGGGTTTGTGGTCCGGAAGCAGGACCAAGCGGAGAAGAACTGTTTTTATTGTGAAAATTTACGGAATAATCTTTTCCGGAAAGTCCACAGAAAAATTTCTTTGCGGGAAAATCGAAAATGGATTGCTCTGTTTCTAACTCGACGAACATCCTTTTGATGAGTGAAGCAAATGGATGCGGAATTAATTCAGCCATAAATAGTTTCAAAGTTTTAAAGTTACAGAGTTAGGGGCACGGCGCGCCGTGCCCGTACAAAGTTTAAACAGTTTCAGAGTATGTGCATAGTTCTAGTTGAAATTACTCCAAAGTCTTTTTGCTTGATCGACGGCATTTGCTTTTATTTCCTTTTCGGAAACATCAAGGAGTTGATAGTCCTTAATCCGGAATTCGCCTCTTGTCATCACATCGCAGGGCAAACTGCTCATGCCGAAAAAAATGTGTCCAAAAATGGTGGATTCGGTTATCGGCGTTCTTGGGAAATAATCAAAAATCGCCAAATCAGCGTGATATTCCGGCAAAATATAACCTAATTTTCTGCTGCCAGCAAGACTTCCGGAGAAGAGTTTAGAGGCAATCGAAGCATTATTTTCAAATAAAAGCTGCATGTAATCGACGCTGTCTTCACCGCCGGAAAGGTGCGAACTACGAATGAGCATCCCTTCTTTTCCTTCACGGAGCATGTTGCCCTGCATTCCGTCAGTTCCAAGCCCAGATTTTAATTTGTTGAGATTCTGATTGGGCGCCATTCCGACTCGATTATTCGCGTTTGACGATGGATTGTGTACAAGTTGAACGTTATGTTTCTGTATCAACTCAAGATCGGATTCTTTGATATGCAGTCCGTGAATGACGAGTCCGTTTTCATTGAGCAAATCAAATTTGTGCAGTCTCTCCAAAACAGAGCCGTAGCCTTTTTTTAGGGCATCTGCTTCGTCAGCTTTGTCTTCCGAAACATGGATATGAATTCCCCATGAATCAAGTGTGTTTGCAGCATCCCGAATTTTTTTCAGCGAATCATCTGAAAGTGTAAAAGAAGCATGTAAACCAATCATCGGATGAACATGAGGAGAACTTGAAAACTTCCGAACGGCATCAATATTTTCCTGCAGACTTGCTTCGAATTTTTCTTGACCGTTACGGTCAGAAATTTCAAATGCGACACTTGTATTTAAGCCAAGTTTTTCACCGGTTTCCGCTAGTAATGTGAGGGAGCCTTCAATGTAAGACGGACTGCAATGGTGGTCAATAATAGTTGTCGTTCCTGCTTTGAGGGAGTCCAACATCCCCGCCTCAAAACTTGCTTGTGTAGAATCATGATCCAGAGCAAGATCCATTTTCCACCAAACTTCCTGCAGGATTTCGCTGAAGTTGGTTGGATTATTTTTTGGAAGCGGCATCCCCACCGCAAGAGCAGAGTATAAATGATGGTGCGCATTGATCATGCCCGGAAGAGCAATTTTTCCAAGTAGATCGTGAACAACATCAAATTCCCCGTTTGGCTCCACAGTACTTACACTTTCAATTATATCTCCGGAAATTGCGACAAAGGTATTTTCAATCAGTGCGGGAACAGAAGTTGGATTGATGACGTGTAAATTTTTCAGTAGAGTTTTTTTCACAGACATTTAATTAAAATAATTGAAAATTCAGCGAATTAGTATGCTACAAAATCTAATTTTAACAGTCAATTACTATTCAATGTTTTAAGTTTCAAATTTGACACGAAGAAATTCAGCAAAAAATTCGTTCCATGGATTTTCAGGCCGCGTTTCCATTTCTAAAACCCAGACATGTTCATGGAGTTCGGGAAAGCTTCTAAGTTTCACAGCATCTTTTTCCGTGGTCAGCACGTAATCCGGATGCAATTTTTTCTGCTGATTCAGTATCTTTTGTACATCTTCATTTCGATAATCATGGTGATCCGGGAATTCTATTTTTCCGCTGATTTCTACTCCTTGCTGCACCAGCAATTTTTCAAATCCTTTGGGCTGAGCAATGCCCGATGTGAGAAGCAGGCGCTTCGTTTTTATTTCATGGATGTTCAGTTTAGACTTGCCATCAAGTCGGGTGAGACCTTGTACCTCATAATTGAAATTGAAAACAGGACAGCTAACATTCAGCTCATGCTTTAGCATTTGCAAAACTGAATCGGAGGCTGCCAAATTGGATTTAGTGAGAATGATCGCATCAGCACGTACCCATTGATTTATGGGCTCGCGCAATACTCCAAAAGGAAGCAAATGACTATTACCGAAACCTTGTTCTGCGTCTATCAAGAGTAAATTCAGATCACGGTGAATCGACAAATGCTGATATGCGTCATCCAATATCAACACGTCAGGATGATCCTTTTCTTCTGCCGAATGCGCAGTTATGATTCGGGAACTGCCTACATAAACAGGTACCTCCGGATTCCGTAGAGCCAGCAAATAAGGCTCATCTCCAAAAAAAGCGGGGTCCATCGTGTTGTCTTCACAAAATCGGAGTCGCCTCGGTGTTGATGCGTCTTTTCGTTTGTAACCTCTGCTTAGAATTACAGGACGTTTTTTCCGGCGTTGGAATTCCTTAACCAGGAAATCAACAACCGGCGTTTTTCCTGTTCCGCCGACTGTCAAATTTCCGACAGAAATTACAACTGTTTTTACTGTTTCTGTTTTTAACCAACCTCTTTTGTAGGCTTGAATCCGTATAAGAACAAAGGTTTTGAAAACCTGCGAAATTACTAGAAGCAGCGGTCTTAAAAATATTTTTGAAAAAATCATGGTTTTATTTCTGCGGATTTCTTGACACTCGCCTTCTCAGTAAATTGTGGCAATTGCTGAATCTCATCCGCAAAGACACGAGTAGGTGTCACAAAGACCATCACATGATCGAAACGGTCACTTGCGCCACTTGTCCTGAAGAAAGGGCCCAGTAAAGGCAGATCTTTAAAAAACGGGACACCGGACTGACTTTGTCCGGAACTGTTTTTGATCAATCCACCAAGCAAAAAAGGTTGTCCATCTTTCACAATTACTTGAGTTTGGGCGCGTTGGGTATTGATCGGCGGGATTCCGTCAATGCTGGAACCCTCAGTCGGGTTGCTGGTTTCTGCGTAGATATTGAGCCATATCCTGTCATTGCTGTGATTATCATTGTCCTCAATCAAACGGGGAGTCACTCTGAGTGTAATACCGGTTTTCAACTCTTGCAAGCGACTCGTTTTTTCGGTCACGATTTTAATATGCAGTACAGAGCCACTGTTCATTTCAGCTTCCACATTATTGAGTGTGACCACCACAGGCCTTGAAAGCATGCGTCCCTTACCCTCACTTTGCAGCAAACGTAAAACAGCATCGACTCGCAAAGCCTGTGAAGCCGCAGCAGGACCCAAAGCTAAACCAGCGGTATAAGCACCTTGATCTGTGACGCTGACTGTTCCAGCTGTGGAAACACTTTTACCACGGAATTCCAAGCCAAGTTGCCGTGAATGTGTTTCGCTGGTTTCAAACAGGTGTGCTTCAATCCGGATCAAAGGCAAGGGGCGATCCCAAATCATTACCAATCTTTCCATCCATTCCACATGAGATTTGCTGCCCTCCAGAATGAGTGTGTTGCCGAGCAAATCCGCAATAATTTGTGGACGAAAAGGGGGTATTTCTGTTTCATCTTCGAGGCGTTGTTGCAGGGCTTTTCTCAAGCTTTCTTCAACACCCGGAATTATCAAAGACTGTCCGTTACTCCGTACAGTTTGCGCACCCACGCTTAAGTACTTTAATGGCAAGCGCACAATTCTGCTTTCCGGAAGTAGTTCTTGCTCAGAGTCTTCTGCTTCAATTTCGGCAGGAGCCGGAAACAGTTCAGAATCAGTAGAGGAGATGTCAGGGAGTCCGTTTTCCCATTGCTCAATCAATTGCAATGCTAACTTTACAGATTCTTCCGAACCCCTCAAAACCAACAAATTATCCGCAGGATATGCATCATGTATAAGGCGTATTTCCTCCAGTTCTATTCTGATCTTTGCCATAAAAGAACGGACTTGTTTTTGGCTGGCAATTCTGAGGGTAAAAGACTTGGTTACCAACGGTGGATCTTGAGTCCATACTAAAACATGTTGTCCCGGATAATAAACCGCAAGCGCATTTTGACGCCGTGCCAGATCAAAGATTGCGTCTTCAATTGTACTATAATCCAAATTGCGAATTACTTTGCGCTCTTTTATTTTTTCTGTATTAAAATGTAAAGTAATTTGCCCAACTTGAGATATTTCACGCAAAATATTTTCTAAAGAAACAGGAGCATTGAGTATTTTTTTGAAGGGACGATGCCGCCATGCTTCTGTCCGTAACACTATCAGGCGCTGACCTTGCTGAGGAACTAAGGTCAAATCATGACGTGAAAGAAGCAGGTTCAAAACATTTTCCGGATTTTGGCTTCGAATTTCTTCTACTTCCGGAAGACCTTTAACTGAGGAATCTATCCTTATTTTTTCAGGATGCAAGGCGAATTTTTTTATAAGTTCATCCAGCATTTCTGCTAAAGTTTTTGCTGAATTTGTGGAAAGAATGACTCCGGAATTATTGACACTTTTCCAAACAATTCCGGACTCTGCTGCTAAAACACCAAAGCAGGTTATGAAAAAAAATGATATTAGAGAAAACCACTTTTTCATTTTATTTTTAGCTGTGGTTGTGACTTAATTATTTTGAGAAGTATCGCGGATCTACTTTCAGAGCTCGGCGCGGTTATAATAATCCTAACTTTTTCCGTACGGGCTGCAGTTGGTTTAAGTTTCTTTTGAGCAATACCGGATTATTAGCAGACTTTTAAATATGATGGAACCGTAAAAAGTAAATTAACTTAACTTACTGATATTTTGAAATATAATTAATATTAATCTTGTTCAATTCAGAGTAATATGTCATAATATATCATAATATATCTGTATTATCAACCAGATAAGAA
>JAESQU010000091.1 GCA_016764995.1 SAR324 cluster bacterium
GTGACTGGATTGGTGAATGTTTTGTGAAGCAGAATTGCCTCCTCTTCAACTTAATCGTCCAATGATAAAGCGGTTGAACGAAACGGAGGAGCGGAGTGATTATTATCCGGAAGATAACGCAAAAGCCGCAAAGCCAAACGCAATGCACCCAACTCATCCGGAGCAATAAGATCGACCACTCCACTTTTACTGTGAACTTTCGGCCCCCCCAAATCATCGGCAGTAATGTCTTCACCAAGAGCCTCGCGCACCACATTCGGTCCGGTTAAACCAAAAAAAGTATTTTCCGGTTGAATCACGAAAGAACCCTGCCTTGGCAGGTACGCCCCGCCTCCTGCGTTGTAACCGAACATCAGCATGATAGAAGGCACTACTCCGCTTATTTTCCGCATTGCCGCAAACGCTTCGGAATATCCGTCAAGTCCTCCAACACCTGCGGGAACAAAGGCTCCTGCCGAATCGTTCATACCGATCAATGGAATTCCATGTTCTCCCGCCATCAAAATCAGGCGCGCGATTTTCCCACCGTTGGTAGCGTCCATCGAACCGGCACGTACCGTAAAATCATGTCCGTAAACGGCAACATCACGTCCGTCAATGTCGAGAATTCCGGTAACAATTCCGGCTCCATCCAGTTCAGAACCCCAGTTTTGAAAAGTAATGTGTGGTTCCGCGGAAGTCAAAACTTTGATGCGCTCCCAAACCGTCATCCGGCCTTTGCTGTGCTGCACCCGAACCCGTGATTCACCGCCGCCGCGCAATGGTTTTTTCAGCAGTTCTTCACCGCGCGCAAGCATCTTGTCGTAAAGCATTTTTGGGCTTTCTTCAACAGAAACTGCTTCCGTGCTTTTTGGTTCAAATGGATTTTCGAGACTTAGCTCCTCCACGGGTCAACTCCGGAAAAATTAGACTTTCAATTAAAAATGACACAAAGAAAACTTTAATCCCAAATCGCTCGCAAAGCAAGTTAAACTACAGGATTCAGATTCCTGCTTTGCGGAAACAACAAACAAGTTTTGCATTTTGAATTTTTTCGAGTACAACTCTCAAAATTAATTTCGTGTCTGGTATAAAAAAATGAGCATTATTTTCATGGGAACCCCGGAATGGGCGATTCTTTCTTTAGAAGCAGTAATTGATTCCGGTTGTGAAATCAGTGCCGTTTTCACCCAACCGGATCGTCCGTTTGGACGCAAGCGGCAATTGAAACCATCTCCGGTAAAACAAATTGCGCAAGAACAAAATCTGAAAGTTTACACTCCGGAAAAAGCGGGAAGTCCGGAAACCCTTGAGTTAGTACGTGCACTGGTTCCGGAACTGATTTTAGTTTGCGCCTACGGACAAATTTTAGCGCAGTCGTTTTTGGACATTCCGAGGATCGGCTGTTTCAATCTGCATTTTTCTTTTTTACCAAAATTGCGCGGGGCGTCTCCGGTTCAGACTGCAATTTCTTCCGGATTTAAAACCAGCGGAGTTTCTTTACAAAAAATGATTTTACGTCTTGATGCGGGAGCACTGGTTGCCGCTTCCGGAAGTGAAACGATTCTTCCGGATGACACAACACCGCTGCTCGGAAGCAGATTGGCGGAAATTGGTGGAAAACTGATTCGTGAAACTCTTCCAAAATTGCTTTCCGGAAATTTTACTTCATCCGAACAAAACGAAACAGAGGCAACTTACTGCCGGATCATCAAAAAAGAAGATGGACACATTCGCTGGCAAGAAGAAAGTGCAATTGAAATCGAACGTAAATTACGTGCTTTTACGCCTTGGCCCGGAATATTCGGCTTTTACTCTACAGGAGATAATTCCGGAAAAAAACGTAGACTTCAGTTTACAAAAGTTGAAATTGAAAACGGAAACTTTGAGCCGGGAAAAGTTTATTCGGATTTGATTGTCGGAACACTTTCCGGAGCTTTGCGTATCTTGCGCCTCAAACCGGAAGGAAAACAGGAAATGGACGCAGATTCATTTTTACGCGGACAGCCGCAAATCGTGGGAACTATTTTGGAATAAAATATTTTGGTAGCAACAGATTACATGCCGGGGGAAATAGCCGCTAAGGGCGCTAAGAACGCTAAGAACACTAAGGGGAAATTTTCGAATTTTCGAAGTTGGTAGCCCCGAACTCCGTTTCGGGGAAAAGTTGCCATGCGGACATTTAAGTCAGCATTGTAACCGACAAAACCATCCCCTCAAGTCAAAATTAAATTCCGTATTTTCTCCAATTTCAGTTCCTTGAACGTCTTCCAGCAACTGAACTGCGATGGCAGTAGGGCCGGTAATTCTGTTTTGCTCTGATTCCCAAGCCTGAACATTCCGCACACTGGTTCCGAGCAATTCCGACATTCTTTTTTGAGTTACTCCCAATTCCAGGCGAACACTCCTGAGTTCTTCACCCCGCATGGTGCGACGCAATTTTTTTTGGACTTCTTCGGCAGAAAGTGCCGGAAGTTCCACTTCTTCTCCAAATTGCATTGGCTCTAAGCCAAACGGGTCTTCTTCATAAACGATTCTTTTTTTCATAAATTCCCCTTCCTTTCCTCCAATAAGCCGCACCAAAGCCAAAAAAGAGATCAGTTATTTTGGTCTTTCACTGAACAAGGAATTACCCTGCTTTTCAGTGTTTTGTGTTAATCTCTAACAATTCAAGTGTATATAAAATGAGCCTCACTCTACCACCGGAAGCACATTCAGGCAATCATCTGGAAGCATCTCAATCGGAGTTAAATCGCGCTGGTGTTTATAATCAGGGCGCGTCTGCTTTTGAAATGCATTCGAAACAGGGTTAAGCAAAAGCGAAAAAATTGCGCGGTCCCAGGGAGACATGTTGTTTGGGGAGCCGTGCACCATGGTATCATGGAAGATCAGCATTGTACCTTTGGCACCTTTGGCTGCAACCAGACCATGAGCCTCAATAAGTTTTTTGACTCGTTCCTGGTCACAGACCCACAGTTGATAACTGGTCGTCTCAACATCCTTAAACGCGCCATGCTCTCCGAATTTATGTGATCCAGGGATGAAGTAGAGCGGTCCATTGAATTCTGTAACATCATCAAGAAAAATATGAAGATTTAGCGCAAGTGGTTTCGGCACCCCATCTTCCTCTTTGTGTGTTGCAAAATCATAGTGCCACTGCCAGATTTCTCCTGAAAACGCGGCTTTAACGTTTACCTTGACCTGCTGAACATAGGCCGGCTCCCGCAAAATCTGCAACGCTGGACCAATCAGTCTGGGATGGCGTACAACACGTGCAAACAAATCATCACGTAAATGCAAACCCATCATGGTTCGAACCGCTCCAGAAGATTGTTCTACAATGTTTCCAGGATGATTTTCTGCAAAAAGGGACGGTAATCTGTCGTTGATCAATTCAACTTCCTTAGCTGAAAATCTATTTTCAAGCAGCAAATATCCATCTCGATCCAAGGCCGCAAGTTGGCTTGATGTCAGATCCAAGTTAAATCTCCAAGTTTGATTTTACTTTTAACTATTAGCAAGCGATGTTAATGCTAAATTCAAAATATTTCAAGAAAAGAATTCGGTCGAATAAAAGGGTAGCGTCCCCTTTTATTCAATACTTTTATTCAATAATAGGGTAGCATCCCCTTATAATACAAATTGACACCTCATTTTTGGAGTGTTAGAGTACAGTTTCATTTTTCCATGCACCAACTTTGATACATTCGCAAATAGTTGTCATTCCCGCGAAAGCGGGAATCCAGGAACTTATAAGTATCTTAAATAATGGATTCCCGCTTTTGCGGGAATGACAAACAAGTGAGTCATTTAGACTATTTACTAGGCCATCAACTTTGATTGGTGAACGATTAACATTTTTTCATAAATTGATTGATGAAAGAAATTGAATTCTGGTTTTCCATCGGTAGCACCTACACTTATCTTTCGGTTACGCGCCTCAAAGAAGTTGAAGAAAAATTTGGAGTGAAGTTTTCCTGGCAGCCTTTCAGTGTAAGAAAAATAATGATCGAGATGGACAACGTGCCCTTTCCACCAACAAAGAAAGTTAAGGCGGATTACATGTGGCGTGACATTGAGCGGCGTGCAAACAGCTACGGATTTGAGGCAAAAGTTCCTGCTCCTTATCCGCTGAAAGAATTTGACCTTGCCAACAGTGTTGCGGTGCTCGGAATGCAGGAAGGCTGGTGTGCGGAATATGTTCCAGTGACATATCGGCGCTGGTTTGTTGATGGTCTCGAACCCGGAAGCGAACCAAACGTTTCAGCAAGTCTCAGGGAAATAGGCCAGCAGCCGGAACGAGTTTTGGAGTTGGCAGCAGATGACAAAATTCGCAAAGCCTATCTCAAGCAAACCGAATCCGCTCAGTCAAAAAACATTTTCGGCAGCCCAAGTTTCATCGTGGACGGAGAACTTTTCTGGGGCGATGACCGGCTTGAGGATGCGGTGAAATGGGCACTTAAATAATACTTAAGAGTATAAAAGAGACGCTACCCTTTTATAAGTAAATAATAGCATAAAAGGGTAGCGTCCCCTTTTATAGCAAAACTCGCATGTACACTTGAAAAAGAGTTAAAAATGGAACGAAAATTAAGCACTATATTTGCTACCGATGTAGTCGGTTTCAGAAAAATAAAAACTCCAAGCCGCGAAAGCCTTTTCTATTTCGCTGCTACATTCTCTAAATTAGGGGATGAACAAAAATCCGCTGAAACTTTGCAACAGGCCATAAAGATGACGGATCTGAGTGTGGAAGATTTTTTACTGACTCAGCATTACCAGAATCCTGAGCTCAAGCAGGAACTTAGGGAAATTCTGGAATCCATTCCAATCTGAACAAAATATACTGCCCCGCATAAGCGATCCTTCAGAAATCATTGAAA
>JAESQU010000092.1 GCA_016764995.1 SAR324 cluster bacterium
CCCGCGGGCTGTCCCAGGCCGACTATG
This sequence comes from SAR324 cluster bacterium, assembly GCA_016764995.1. Lineage (GTDB taxonomy): Bacteria > SAR324 > SAR324 > SAR324 > NAC60-12 > Arctic96AD-7. The sequence goes on from JAESQU010000092.1 coordinate 28, forward strand.
TGGCGCTCGAAGATGTGGTCGCCGCGCCGCCGCAGGTGCTGCTGGTTGCAGGCCCTAGAACGAAAAATTCCTCACAGCCACGTATAAACAAAAGCGCCGTATTTCTTGACTCTCTTCCGAAAACTATACGCAAGTGAATATCTTTTGTAAAGTAAGCTGAGAAAGATAAATGAGAAGTAGGTTATAAAGGGGGGAGGTGCGGGGACGGATAGTTTTTGTATACCCGCCCCGAATATCTGGAGACTTGCTGAGAAGCAATGCTTTAGATCCGGTTTTCCGGCTCAAAGTCCAGGTGCAACTGACTCATGATGGTGTCCGATGCTTCCGTATAGGAGTCATCTAATGCAAGATCATTGTTGAGTAAGAAACCATTATCATTGTATTCAATCTTATTGATCACTCCACCTTTTTTAAGAAAGCGAGCCATCGCATCACTTATTTCTTCATGTGAAATTTCTTTTACTTTTTTTGACATTCTAGCCATTTTTCCTCCAAATAAATAATTATATTGTTAATAAATCTCTTTTCGAATGTCCATTCGCTTTGGGTTTTCGGGCAATCGTAAAAACCAGCTCGCCCTCGGTTGGACTGTTCGGAATACTAATTTATAATTTGTTAGCACTCACTTTAAAAGAGTGCTAGTAGTTTGTCAAGCTTTTTTTTGAAAAAAGTGGATTATTTTCAATTTAATTATTTACTGAGGATTATTTATTTTATGAAATGCAGACATTTTCAGAGTATCCACAAACAATCGATCCCATCCAGACCCATGTGGATGAGCAATCCCAATGCGACAATTCGGAAACGTGGAGTAAGCAGTAGCAGGAGATAGACTGTAATAGCGGGCCAACTGTGGAGTGGATGGAAACCAAGACCGCAACGATTTGGATCAAAGATAGTGTCCGCAAAAAGATGATCAAAATCAACGGCAATCGTCAGAGCCATGATAATAAACGGCTGCACCCAGTTTTGTTTCCAACCAGCTTTAGCTACCAAGAATGGTACAAAAAAATGGAGGATCATGTGGATGACACTACGTTCCATTTTTTACCTTGTTTGCAGATTGCTGTTTTTTATAAGGGACACTGCTAAATTCCATTTAAACTTCATCCTCTGCAAAACACAGTACTTCGCGAATATGTTTTACTCCGCAAAGCCACATGACCAAGCGGTCAACTCCCATTGCCATCCCAGAACATTTAGGCAGACCATGCTCCAGACTGTTTAGAAATTTCTCATCCAAAGGAACAGACTCACGACCCTCTGCATGTCTGTTTTTCAAGTCTTGCTCAAATCGCCGACGTTGTTCTGTGGCGTCTGTCAACTCGCCAAAGCCATTTGCTAATTCCATTCCCTCCACATAAAGCTCAACCCTGTCGGCGAATCCGGGGCGCTCTGGACACGGTCTGGCAAGACTTGCCAAAGGCAGCGGCCATTCATAAATAAACACTGGAGTAGAAGCAGAAATTTCCGCTTCAAGATGATTCCAGAGCCGGAAAAATATTTGCTCATAAGCCAGTGAATCCGTAAGTTTTGACTGAGCGGAAATATCAACCAATAATTTTTCATTTCCGGAATGCTGCACTTTTTGCGCTAATTGGACTGCGGATTCAGAACCGTCCAAAATGATATTAAAGTGTTTTTTAAACAATTCACTCACAGTTACACGTGGCCAGGGCGGCGCAGGAATTTGACGGATAAAATTTTCTGCTGCAAGCATTTCGATGAGCCTCATAATCATCTGTTCAATATCCGCCATCAAAACTTCCAGTGCTTCGTGTGTTCGATACCATTCGAGCAAAGTGAATTCTGGATTGTGCAGTGGGCCGCTTTCGGCATTTCGAAAACAGCGGACAAGCTGAAATATTTTTTCGAATCCACCTACCAGTAAGCGCTTCATCTGAAATTCAGGAGAGGTTATCAGAAATCCGGAATCAGTTCTGATGGGCGAAAATTGTGACTCCGGACTTGGAGCACGAACCAACAGTGGAGTTTCTGTTTCAATGAAATCCTGTTGTTCAAACCAATCTCTAATTCCACGTATTATTTTGTAGCGAGTCCGGAGAAGTTCCATTCTGGAAGGATTTTTTGCCGGACGTCTCCAGCGCAGTTCGTCGCCATCTGCTTCAAACTTCACGCTTGGTTGTTCGGGCTTCAGGTTTTTAACTTTAGCGTTTTCAGTCACCTCAAATGAAATTAACACGCCTTGAAATATTTCGTCAGTTTGGTGAATCTTGAGCGAATACAGCCTGTCTTTAATTAAAACGAGGATGTTTTTTTCTTTTTCGGAGGATGCACCATTTGACTCTTCGCTGCCTGAAATTACTTCCAGGACTCGACCGTGGCAGATTCCTGATAAAAGTGAAATGCTGGAGGTCTGCGAAGAACTGGACATGAAAAAAGGGGGAATGTTCTTTTTGGAGTCAGGAGTTGGTTCTTAGTTAAACAGCGGCTTAAATTTTGATGCGCTCCACATATTCACCGGTACGTGTATCAATGCGCAGTTGATCGCCTTGATTGACGAACAAAGGAACATTTACGGAGTAACCCGTTGAGACTTCCGCTGGTTTTGATGCTCCTGTAACAGTGTTTCCTTTTTCGCCGGGCGCCGTTTCTGTCACTTCTAAAACAACAAAATTTGGTAACGTTAATCCTATCGAGCGACCCCGAAAAAAACATACATTAACCAACATGCTTTCGGTCAAATAGTTTGAGGCATCACCAACAACACTGCTTTCCAAACTAACTTGTTCATAGTTGTTGTTATCCATAAAATGGTAATCACCGTCTGTATATAAAAACTGCATTTCCCGATCTTCTGTGTCAGCAGGAGTCAGTTTTTCTCCAGACTTAAAGGTCCGGTCAAGCACTGCGCCGCTCATCATGTTGCGGATTTTAGTTCGCGTAAAGGCAGTTCCTTTTCCAGGTTTGACAAACTGAAAATCCACTACTACAAATGGGATGTCATCCAGTTCGAAGCGTAGTCCTTTTCTAATATCTGATGTTTCGTACACTTATTAAACTTTCGGTGAAAAATGAATTAAAGCTAAATATTTTCAGAATTTTTTAAACAAATAAATTTACAATTTAATAGTTTTGTAAAATCCCTGAAATCCATCCAGCACCTAAATCAACAATCCGGCATTATGAAAATTCCAGAGTATTTTTTGGTGCAGCGTGATTTTAAGTTTAGTACGAACTGCACAACAAATCGAGTTTATAATGGATAATTAACCAGTGCAGGCTTGGCTGAAAAGAGGATGATATTTAATCTCATGAGCTACGGATTTTTACGCAAAGAGCGCCTTTGCATGATGCTGAATATGGTTTTCCATGAAGCTTGCAATAAAATAATAACTGTGATCATATCCGCTTTGTAACCGTGCAGTCAGTGCTTGATTCTGCTTTTCGCAGGTTTTACGGAACATCTCAAAGTTGAGTTCTTTTTCCAAAAATGAATCATCTCCACCTTGATCGATTAGCATTGGGATTTCCAATTTTGTGGATTTAATCAACTCATTAGCATCATGTTTTTTCCACACTTCCCGGTTTTCACCAAGATAATTTGTAAATGCTTTTTCGCCCCACGGACATTGACTTGGTGCGCAAATTGGAGAAAAAGCGGAAACGGATTTGAAGCGTCCAGGATATTTTAAGGCCAAAGTCAGTGCTCCGTGTCCGCCCATGGAGTGGCCAAAAATGCTTTCACGTCCTTCCTGAACCGGAAAGTTTGAACGAATAATTACCGGCAATTCCCGCATGATGTAATCCTCCATAAGGTAGTGTTTTTTCCATTTTTCTGTGGTTGCATTTAGATAGAATCCAGCGCCGGTTCCTAAATCATAAGCTTCATCCTCGCCTTCCACACCCGCGCCACGTGGACTTGTGTCCGGAACCACTAGCAAAATCCCGGATTCTGCGGCATATTGTTGGGCGCCGGCTTTTGTGATGAAATTTTCGTGATTACAGGTCAATCCGGAAAGCCAGTATAATACCGGTACAGTTCCGGATTCAGCCTGTGGTGGTAAAAAAACAGAAAATTTCATTTCGCCTCCGCAAGTCGCTGAAGGATGGCTGAACATTTTTGTCCAGCCGCCAAAACTTTTGTTCGCGGCAAGCTGTTCTATTTTAAGGTCTGACATTGCTTTTCTTGTAGAGATTAAAATAAAATCACTGAACGGATGCTTTTTCCTTCGTGCATTAAGTCGAATGCCCTGTTGATGTCTTCCAGTGGCATAGTGTAGGTCACGAACTCGTCCACTTTTATCTCGCCTTTCATATACATTTCCACGTATCCGGGCAACTGCGAACGTCCCTTCACTCCGCCAAAAGCAGAACCGCGCCAGACTCGACCGGTTACCAATTGAAAGGGTCGTGTTGAAATTTCCTGTCCGGCGCCAGCGACACCGATGATAATTGATTCACCCCAGCCCTTGTGGCAACATTCCAGTGCGGAGCGCATCAAATTGACATTGCCTACGCACTCAAAAGAATAATCAACTCCGCCATCGGTCAAGTCAACAAGAACTTCCTGAAGCGGTTTGTCATAGTTTTTCGGGTTCACGAAATCAGTCGCGCCGAGTTGACGCGCAAATTCTTCTTTGCCTTCATTGATGTCCACGGCAATGATACGTTCCGCTTTGGCTAAAACAGCTCCTTGAATCGCACCGAGTCCTACTCCGCCCAAACCAAAAACAGCCACCGACGCACCAGCCTCAACTTTTGCGGTATTCAAAACCGCGCCGATTCCGGTTGTAATTCCACAGCCCAGCAAACACACTTTTTCCAACGGAGCTTCCACGTTGATTTTTGCTACCGAAATTTCCGGCAAGACGCTATATTCGGAAAACGTCGAGGTTCCCATGTAATGAAACAAGGTTTTTCCGCCATAAGAAAAACGCGAGGTGCCGTCCGGCATCAAACCTTTGCCCTGCGTCAAACGGATTGACTGGCACAAATTTGTTTTTCCGGATTTGCAGAATCGGCACTCACCACATTCCGGAACATAAAGCGGAATTACATGGTCACTGACTTTCACACTGTTGACTCCCGCACCGATTTCTTCTACTACGGCTCCGCCCTCGTGACCGAGAATGGACGGGAAAATTCCTTCCGGATCATCTCCGGAAAGGGTGAATGCGTCCGTATGGCAAACTCCGGTGGCAACGTTACGGATCAGGACTTCTCCTGCTTTTGGACCTTCAAGGTCAACTGTGTCAACGTCCAGTGGCTTTCCTGACTCCCAGGCAATCGCTGCTCGTGATTTCATAATTTACTCCTGCTGAATTGTTTAGCTTTATGATGGTCCCGTAAAAAGTCATAATGACACCCATGTTTGTCATTCCCGCGAAAGCGGGAATCCATTATTTCAGATACTTACAAGTTCCTGGATTCCCGCTTTCGCGGGAATGACAACTAATTACGAATGCATCATTTATGATTAAGTTTAGTGTAAATAATTTTACTAAAAAAATTATCTTCATAAAGTTGCTTTTTGTTGGTTACAAATTATGCTTCAATAATGTTATAAAGACAAATAAATATTATTTACACTCGCAAAAAAAATGTCCCAAACCGTTACCTCACGTTTAGCACCAACGCCAAGTGGTTATCTTCATCTGGGTAATGCGTTTAATTTTTTGCTGACCGCATTGCTTGTAGATTGGCAAGCTGGACACTTACATCTTAGAATTGATGACCTGGACGGCCCCCGGGTCGAGCGTTCTGCTGTGGAAGATATTTTTGTACAACTGGAATGGCTCGGAATCGACTACAATTCCGGACCTTCAGGTCCAGATGAATTGTTTAAACAATACTCACAACACACGCGCAAGGAGCGTTACCACGAAACACTTGAAATTCTTCGCAAATCCGGACACTTGTTTGCCTGCGAATGCTCCCGTTCAGAAATCAGACAACTTTCAAAAAGCGGGAGCTATCCTGGAACATGCCGTGACAAAGATCTCGATTTAATGGACGAAAATCTATCCTGGAGAGTTCATGTACCGGATCAAACTTATGTCAATTTCAAAACAATTACAGACACTTGTGAGAAAATAAATGTAGCACAGGCAATGGGTGATTTTATTGTCAAAAGGAAGGACGGAATTCCGGCTTACCAGCTTGCGTCTGTTGTGGATGATTTGGAACTTGGGGTAAATCTTGTAGTGAGAGGGCAGGATTTGTGGGCTTCCACAGCCGCGCAACTTTTTCTTGCGCAATGCTTAAATGATCAAAATTTTCCTGCAACTCGTTTTGTACATCATCGGTTAATTACAGACAATTCCGGAGCCAAACTTTCGAAATCCGCGGGTGCTCTTTCTTTAAAAGTTCTACGCGAAAAACATCATACACCAGTTTGGATTTACCAGGAAACCGCAAAGATACTTCAGCTTCCATTTGAGGAAATCCGGACACTTGATAATTTAAAAGAAGTTTTCCGGAGTGCGATGCTTCAAAAAAATGGATTGCAGACTATGCTGGTACAAGGGAAATAAAATCAAACAATAAATTTTACTTCCAGTATTTCAATCTCAATTTTTCCTTTGGGAATAGGAATAATGAGCGTATCTCCGACAGACTTTCCGATCAGGGCACGTGCAATTGGTGAAGAAATGGAAATTTTATTTTTCTTCAAATCAGATTCATCTGCACCAACAAGCTGATAATTACTTTCTTCGTCGGTATCAACATCCACGAAAGATACTGTTGCCCCAAACACAACTTTAGTTCCAGAAAGTTTCGCAATATCAATTACATTTGCAAGAGCCAACTTCGCATTCAATTCCTGAATCCTGCCTTCAATAAAACCCTGTTGTTCTTTGGCAGCATGATATTCCGCATTTTCCTTTAAATCACCGTGCTCCCTTGCGGTAGAAATTGCATTTATCACCGCAGGCCGATCTTTACTGGTCAATTGTTTGAGTTCTGCTTTCAAACTTTCGTAGCCCAGAATAGTCATGGGGTAAGACTCGCTCATGTAAAAAAAATATTGAAGATTATAAGTTAGTTGAAAAAATCAAGGACAAGAACCTTTTGAAACGACAAAACATCGTAGGTTAGACTAAGACATGAAAAAAATCAAGTTATGAAACTCAGCGTGAATTCGGCATCACCCAATTGTATTGATTATGATAAACCGCAATCATTTCACCACGGTCGTCATCCGGCAAGTTGCGACGAATCACACGTGCTAAAGAGGAATTCATTTCCTGCAAATTCTGCATTGCATAGTAGTGTGAAGCCCTTCTATCCCAGCACTTTTTCACCTTCCGGGATTCACTGACTGAATCTGATGCTGAATAGAATGCCTGATATAATTGATTATCACTGCGTTCCGCAAAAAACAACGCCAAACCGGACTTGGCATCTTCGTGCAGAATAAAGGCTCGCTCAATCACACGATCAGCACAAGAAACCGGACCTGTGCTTACTTGGGCAAAACCAGGTATTTTTGAACATCCGGAAGCAAAAAATAAAATTCCTGAAACAAAAATCAGCCAATATGTTTTTTGTGAAATTATGAGCATTTTATTTTTTTTAAATTGATTGAAAAATATGCTGTTCAGAAAATCGTGTTTCAAAATTGCGAAACATGATTTCCTGCATAAATAAACTATTATTAGTTTCGTCAATTTATAAAGAAACTTTAGTCCAAATCTACAGATTTTTTTATTTCAGACGATTGTTATGTGCAACCTGTCTAAATTTTCTACCTCACCTTCCAAGCTATCTCCTCTCTTCAGGGGGCCGACTCCTGAAGGCGTTCCGGTAAAAATCAGGTCCCCCGGACATATTTCAAAAAAACTGGAAAGAGATGAAATAATTTCCGGAACAGAGCAAATCATCTCTGAAATATCTCCCTGCTGTCGTAGTTCTCCATTGACAGAGAGGGTAATTTTTCCACGTTCAAGGTGTCCAACTTCGCCTACTGAATGCACAGCGGAACAAGGCGCGGAATTGTCAAACCCCTTGGCGGTAGCCCAGGGACGTCCTTTCTTTTTAGCCTCACCCTGAAGATCACGACGAGTCAAATCAAAACCTACCGCATAACCAAAAACATAATCCAATGCCTCTGATGCAGAAACATGAGTCCCTTTTTTTCCAATTGCAACAACCAGTTCAATTTCATGGTGAAAATTCTCAGTAGCTAAAGGATATGGCAGCCGCGCCCCTTCCGGACAAACTGCATCTGCAGGTTTGCTGAAGAAAAATGGGGCTTCGCGTTCAGGATTTGCTCCCATCTCTCTAGCATGTTTTGCATAATTTTGACCCACGCAATATATTCTGTGTACAGGAAAACTGTCTTCTGTTCCGGCTACCGCTACTGCCGGAATTTCTCGCATTTCAAAAACGTAATTCATTATTCTACCTCCAGATTTGTTGATAATATTTTTTTAAAAACATAATGGATGGTCCCGTAAAAAGAGTATTAACTTAACTTACTGATATTTCGAAATATAATGCATATTAAGCTTGTCTATTCCAACACAATATATCATAATATGTCAGTATTATCAATCAGATAAGAATGTTTTATTATGTTTCACGAAAAGACAACAAACAGTTATCACTCACATCGAAGTTGAGTCAGCGGACAAACACGATGCAAACGCGCTATTGCTTCCCTTGAAAAACACAGATAAACAAGATATGTCACCAAAAGAACTTCTCGCTGATTCTCTTTACGGCAGTGACGATAATGTAATAAGGGCATCTCTAAAAACCCATTTTAATTGAATTATCTTAAATAATGTTTGTATAATGCCACAGTTAATGAGATAATATTAAACAATATCAGCAACTAATGCAAACATATAGAGGCACCATGATGGGATTTTTTGATTTCGAATTTAAAATGGATGACATTAAGAAACATAAACCCCCTTTGCAAAAACTCAATAAGGTA